>JAVBRY010000245.1:0-6452 GCA_031547505.1 Candidatus Gastranaerophilaceae bacterium
TATGGCCCCATCGGAAAAACAGTCACTAAGATACTTCTTGATAATGGTATTAATGTAAACATAATCGAGTTAAATGTAAAAACAGCAGCAAGAATAAACCGAAACAGAATAGTTTGTATGAGAGCCGTACACGGAGATGCTTCTCAAAAAGAAATTCTGCTGCACGCAGGGATCGAACACGCACAGTACCTTATTATATCATCGCCTGTCACAACATCAGAAGAGATAGTCGAAGTTGCCCGTTCATTGAACAGTGTGATAAAAATAGTTGTAAACACAACATATATAAAAGAAAAACGTCATTTAGAAAAATTAGGAGCCAATGTGGTTTTTTCGGGCGAAGGTTCTATTGCCCAATTGATTTCAAACTTCATGTTCAGAGAGTTTGAAACTATTGAGGCTGAAATTGAAGAAGAACAGCTTGAAGAATGAGGAGTTAGATGCATTCTTAGGCTTTATGTTATTATTTACAAGTACAGTCAGTTAAATTTTTAGGAGCAAGCTATGAAAAAAATATTATTTATTTCTGTATTAACTATTTCACTTTTATTGAATGCCATAACGGCATATATTGTTTTTGCTAAAAACCCGATGGTAGTGCAAGGGGATAAATCATGGGTTGATATGTACTCTAATGACGCAGATGCGACAGAAAAATTCTTGAATGAGAATTTAGGTATCAAAACTGTTAGAAAAATTAAAAACGAAGGCTTCAATTATAGAATTATCCAAGCTAAAGATGGAATATTCCCGTATGCAGGCGTTATGCAAATAGATGCAGCAATGAAAAAAGAAAATGTTCAGCCTCACGCAACAATATACTTTACGGTCAAAAACTATGACGAAATGAGCAAACAGTTCCAAAAAAACGGCGCAAAAGTTCTGCTTGATGCGATGGTTATGGAGAATATGAAATTCGGCTTCTTCATCATTCCCGGAGGAATCGATGTCGGCATAGTTCAATATGGGGTGAAAGAATAGCGAACTATTATATGACCAGTAACATTTTTATATGAGGAATAAATACAGCAGAAGTGCCTGTTGGTACTTCATAAATATCTATTATAGTATATTGAGGTTCTTCATTTTCGCTGGTGGCGTCATTTGACAGAGTGTTTGAAAGGTTGAACTTTTTTAGAAGCTCTCCTACTTTTGTTATCTTTTTGTCCATAATGCTTATTCCTTCCTGTTAAAATCCTGTTCTCTATAATTAAATATTACATTTGTAACAAATCACCTTATGGATTTTATGGGTTTGTTTATAAATCTTAAAAAACGGGTACATGTACAATACGGACGCTTTGTAGAGAGTTTCAACTGAAGGCAAACTGATGGGAAGGACGAAACTCATTGATACAAGCCATATCATCGATAAGTGTAAGAAATTATACTGCACCTGACTTTAAGTCCAAAGCAGGATTACAGCAGAATATCGTCACAACTGATTTATTTGTGCGGTCAATACCTGCAACTATTCCTATTAAAAAACCTGCAAATGTTATTTCTTTTTGTGGACGTTTGCCTAAAAAGGCTGTTCTTGACTTAAACCCAAATACGGTGACATCTGAACAAATTAAAAGCCTGTCTGTAAAAATAAGGGAAATGGCAGTATCAGTGCGGTGGCAATTTAGGATGTTTGTTGATGGCATTACAGACAAAACCGGAGTAAAAGCAACATTCAGAATTAAGGGTGACTCCGGTATAGGCTCTCTTGAAAATAAAATCTCAAGAGAAATGCAAGAACCTCATCAGACTAATCTTGTAATCGCTTTAAAAAAAAATGACGCTGAATTAGGATTTAGCAGGATATTTGACTTGTTTGGGGCAAGATTTTCAGGTAAAAACCAAATAGAAATTGATAAGATTTACAAAGCTATGTATTCTGCGATTGAGAACAGTGAGTTCATACCTGAATATATTGTTAACTATGCAGGTAAAGGTATTCAACCGTATTTTACGAAAGAACAATTGCTTGCATTAGAAACTTTATGCGACAAAATGGGCTATACAGAGGCACGTTTTCCTGATCTTAATACTCCTTTAGGAGCAAAAATTAAAAAAGACGGCTATACATCCTTACACATTAGTGGTAAAATAAAGGTCATAAAAGATGGCTCAGAAAAGCGTATACCCACTGAAATTCAAATAAGAACCGAAAATGTTGACGAAGTCTTTGATGCCATTCATATTCCCTACGATATAATGAACGAGAAAAATGTGCTACAGGATAAATCACAGATTGAGCAAAAACTGTTATCACCAATAGTTCAAGTATTTCAAGATATAAAAGCAAAAAAACTGGTTGACAAATTCTACGAGTATCAAACAGAGTATATAAAGATTACAAAAGAAGGCGGCGGAATATTACCAACGCCACAAAAATATGGGCTTCCGCAATCTGCATCACTCGAAAACATTATTGAAATACAGAAACAATTGCAAGCACTAAAACAATAGGAAAAGAGTATGCCAAGAATACTACCTGTAACAATAAAACCCACAACAATCAAAAGAGGAAGTAACACCTCTAAAACTGTGATGCCTGTTAAACAATTAGCTCAATATATACAAAAAAATATTGACTTCATCATGGAAAATGCTACCCCGAAAAGAAAATTCCATCTCCCTGAACTTGCTGATTCTGAAATAAAGAAGCTGTCACTTGCCGTCAAAAATATTGAAGGTCAAGACAATAAAGCGCTCTCTTTACTTTTTGACGATACAGGCTCTGTTGCGAAATTATATATAGCTCCTAAGGAAAAAATTGTCCAAGAAGTAAAAAGCAAATCATTCCTTGACCGATTCAAAGATAGAATAGAAGCAATGAGATATTGTTTACATGAAAACCCTAGAGGTCATTTGTAAAAATTTAAATTTCTGCAACGCCATGACATTTTTTTAGTATTGATTGCCACTAAAGGTCTTTAAATATACTGGTCAAAACGCCAATAAAATCAAGCTTTTTTCTCAACAGTCCCCAAATAGACCCCTAAGTCCCAAAAATGAGTTTTCAAAAAGCAGAAAAGCCGCTTATAGTGCGGCTTTTAAAAAATGGAGGATAGGAGAATGTCTTGCTCGTTCGCGTGTAACGGCTCTCCGTGTTTGCTCAGTCTGTCCTGCGAACAGCTTGCCGATTTCGCAAACACTCCAGCCTCAGCTCACTCGCGCTCGAACTATAACAAAGCTTCGCTTTGTGAGTTCTCATCTCCACAAATTCACAAAAAAACAGAAGACAACAAATGTCATCTTCTGTTTTTTGGAGGATAGGAGAATCGAACTCCTCACCCCCTGCGTGCAAAGCAGGTGCTCTACCAAATGAGCTAATCCCCCGAGTGGGCTTATTTAATTTTCACGCACCTGCAAAGCAGGTGATAATCTGAGGTGTAAAGCCATAGGCTTTACTTAGCAAATGAGCTAATCCCCCGTGGGTGTATTGAATTGTCAACAAAATCAATATATCACACACAAAAATTTTTTCAAATAGTTTTTTACACACGAAGTCCGATGACGTCTATTCCCTTAAAATCTGCACGTACATAGCCCTGAACTTCTTCCTTTGCTATAGCATAAGCAAAATATGCACCTAGCAGTGCCTCAAGTTGTGCCGCAGGGAGCATGTTGGTCGGAAGTTCTCTTATTCCGAATTTGAATTTTAAAGCGCTTTGAAAAGCCTTACAGTCAACAGGGGTTCTGTCTTTATACATGCCTGAAAGCCCGAACGAACTTCTCAAGTCATGAACATCGTATCTGAAAATATCGATGCCATTATTTTTTAGTTCTTTAAAATAGTCGCAGCCCCGAAACGAATATCTCTGCATCCAGTCGCTTTCCTTTTCGACAAGGCGGTTTGTCTGTACAAGTTGGTACTGTCTTGAGTGCAGTTTCCATTTTGCATTTAGCATGGTCGGATTTTCAGGGATAGAGATATTAAATACGGCATTTTGTTTGCCGACAAAATTATCCATAAAGAATTTAACATCCTCTATGGTAAACAATTTATCAAGAGTAACGATATTCAACTCTGAATCCAATATTGCAACGCCTGACTCCGTTGTTGCAGCAGAAGCAAGAGAAATACCCACAAAATAGTGTTTTTGATTAGAGAAACTCAGGCTGCATTTATTATTATTTGGGCCGCTTATTTCATCCATTAATCTTCACTTTTCTGAGATTTTCCGGGCAGTATACCGTGAGTTTCATACAGCCTTTCGAAGTTCACCTGTGTACCTCTATAATTTTTTATAGTCATTTCTACAGATTTGCTCACCACATAAAATGCAATCGGCATAACAATCATAGCAGTAGCTACAGCTATAAGGACATGTATGAGTATATGGATAAATCTCTTTTTACCTTTTTTGAAAGGTTCGTTTTTTATATGTTCGCCAAGAAGCTCGTTAAACAAATCGCTTCGCTCATCCACAGAAAGATTTTCAAAATAATCTACGTTTGAAGGAGTCGCCATAACAACATATTTTTTCATTGCAACTTCTTTGTCCGGGTCTTTTGACGGGTTGGCAGCAGGTTTATCTATCACCGCATTTCCAGGTTTCTCATCAGGCAATTTAACTTTTGATTCCATAAAACTGATAAGTTCTTTTTCATCTATCGCAGAAGAAGACTCTGCTTCAGGTTCTATGAATTTTGAAGCTGGCGCAGGAGACAGCGTCGGAGCAAAACTCGGTTCGTCCGGCTCGTCATCAAAATTCGAATCGTCAATAAATGCATCTGCTTCAGACATTTTTTTTATTTTGTCCTGCAATTTTTCTATCTCATCTGCTTCATTAAAATCATCTTGCGATGCCGAATCAAGATTTACATCATCTTGGTTATCAGTCATAAATATAAATACCTAGTATTTTTTTACATTTTTACAAGTTTTTTGTGCTAAACTGAACTTATTATACTACATGTTGATATTGTAGGCTATACCGTATGGAGATGATATGTTTGGTTTTGACAGAAACGTTTTAGAAGGATATATAAATAAACTGACCGAACCCAGAGTTTTAATAGTAGGGGATCAGGCAATCGATGAAATGATATACGGTGATACGGAGAGAATCTCAAGAGAAGCTCCTGTTTTGATTTTGCGCCACTCCGATACGAAAATAATTTTAGGTCAGGCATCAAACGCCGCCCACAACCTATCTACCCTCAATCAGGGCAAGGTTTCTACTATCGGTTTGTATGGAAATGACTATTATGCTCCGATTATGTTGAATGCTTTAAAAGAAGCCAATATCAACACTGAATATATGATTGAAGACCCATCAAGACCCACAACGGTAAAGACAAGAATCTCGGGTGCAAGCTTCCATTCAGTGACACAGCAGGTCGTTAGAGTGGACAGAGTAGAGAATACTCCTCCATCAAGAGAAACTGAGGACAAGGTTATTGAAAATATAGAAAAAGCAGTGCCTTTGCACGATGCGGTAATTCTTTCCGACTATAATATAGGATTTTTAACAGACAGAATTATACAAGCAACCATATCTGCTGCTAAAAAACATGGAAAAATAGTTGTTGCTGACGCTCAAAAGGATTTAGAGAGATATAAAGGTGTTTATTCAATGTCGCCAAACCAGCCTGATACGGAAAAGGCTGTTGGCTACTTTATAAGAGATAATGAAACATTAAAAAGAGCAGGCGCTGATATATTAAAAATGACAGATGCAGAGGTTCTTCTTGTTACAAGAGGGGCTGAAGGAATGGCAGTGTTTGATGCAAACGGTATTTTGACCGAAGTTCCAGTATTCAACAAGACAAGAGTTTTCGATGTTACAGGTGCAGGGGACACTGTTGTAGCAACATACACATTGGCTTTAGCATGCGGAGCACCTGCAAAATATGCTGCGATTATAGGGAACATTGCAGCGAGTATTGTTATACGTTCATTTGGATGTGCGACTACCTCTATTGACGAAATATTAGACAGTCTGCAACGAATGAATATGGACAACTATACAATAAAAGCTTAATGAGTTTCGTTTTAAAATAGTAAAATTAAATACAAAAAATAAGTAATCAACAAATTAATGGGGGATAGAATGAGCAATTTAAAGAAATTTGATTTCGTGATAATAGTTATTATCGCAGTAGTTTTAGTGGCAGGTCTAGCTATAGGACTAGGCAAAAAGTTTTCAAAGTCACCTGTTGAATACACCCAAGAGATTCAATTTCAGGTCATGATTAGAGGTGTTTCTTTGACAGATACAAAAGTTCCTTTTGAGGTTGGCGATAAAACTTTTATTACGATAAGAAACGTACCTTATACAAATTTAGAGATTACAAATGTACAGTATGCACCGAAGAAATACATTCTTCCTACGAACAACGCTCAAACTCCATTTATATTGATAGATGACCCGACTCAAGCGTTTTTGTATGATTTCATAATTACTGTTAAAGACAATGCTAAAATCACGCCGGACGCAGCTGTTGTCGGCGGC
>JAVBRY010000085.1:0-3139 GCA_031547505.1 Candidatus Gastranaerophilaceae bacterium
AAAGACGGCTTTAATAGAACACAAGAAATAACAAAAATTGATCCCGAAATACTTTTAGAAGTTAAGGTTTCTAAACAAAAAACAAACCCGAATCTATCTTTAGACGTCAAATGTGCAACAGAAGGAATGGACGAACATATAAAAATAGACACAAATAACGGCAACATTATTTCCTATGATGGTGAATATATGGAAGATTTCAAAAAAAGAAAACTAGATAATATAAATTTGATTACAAAGTTAGCTTTTGCAGAATTTAAAGATTCAGGTTATATAGAATAAAATCAAACGGGGCATTTGCCCCGTTTTTAGTAGATATAAGTAAAATATGTCATACCGGGGTGCGGCGCTGACCCGGTCGTGACCCGGTATCTGATGATTATAGGAGGTTTCTTTTTCTCTGTCTTCAGAGTTAAAAGACGAACCCAGCAAGGGTTCAGATTCCGGCTCTATGGCCGGAATGACAGTAAATTTGCGAAATTTTATTCTTCAAAAGTCTTTGCATCGCCTGTGGCTGTCACAATGACATCAAAGTCTGATTTTTTCCATGTTAAGAATCCGCCTTTGACTTCCATACAAGGATATCCTTTTTCTGTAAGAATAACCGCAGCTTTTTTTGCCATACTGCAGAATAGTGAGCAGGCACAAAGCACATTGATTTTGTCTCTGTGGAATTTATCCAGATTGTCTGCAACATCATTAAACGGAACGTGAGTCGCAAACGGGATATGCCCTTCAATATAATCCTCGTATGGTCGAACATCTACGAGATTGAATGTATCGAGTTCTTCTGCGATAAGCTTTTTCAAGCTGCTGGGTGTTATGCAGTAAGCCAACTGGCTCATAAAAAATTCATGGCCGCGCTTTGTATCTTTAGTTATTTTTAAAATTTCTTCTTTCATTTTTAGCTCCTTTTTTGCATACACAGGCAGGATAAAATGAAACATGGCAAAAGACATTAGACTTTACGCTAAGAAATATGTGCTATTTTTAAACCGACGATAATATTTATTATGTAAAAACTCCGCTGTCATCCCGAAGCGCCCTGCCTGTTATCTTAATTAATTTGTCATGTTCGGGATCTTGCCAACTAGTATCGTAAGCTTAAAGCTTACAAACCTAAATTGATATTGCGATAACATAAATTATTGCTGTGAATGTTTCCTGTTACTTGTCGTTCTGCTTGGTTGCTCGCATTAAACGGGCTCGCTCCCTCACCTGCGTGAGGTCGACTTTGCCCTCTGCGAGCAATCCGCTTTACCTCGCAACAAAAGAAAGAAAAGTAACCAACTCACTATTTACTAATTACGCTGTTGGGTTGACCTAACGGCTTCGCCGACGGAGACAGGGTCACAAGGCTCATTCTTCGCCTGTTCCCTTTGTCAACCCCAACCTACTTTACAGCTTGAAATGTTTTCGTGAGGCCATTTTGCACGAAAACAAGTTTTCGGCAAAAGAAGGCAAAGAAAGGTCACTATTTACTAATCACGCCGGTGGGCAGGTATGCCCACCCTACTTTACAACTTGATGCTTTTCCGTGACGCCATTTTTCTCAAAATCAAAGATTTTGGAAAAAGAAGGCAAATCCTGCGTATCGTTACGAAAAGATAATGGTTTCGAACGCCAATTTTACCGGACAAGCTCGGATAAAATTGGCATCCAAAACCAAACTTTTCTTAAGCGACCACAATAGGGGGATACTTCCCCCTATAACCCCCTCTGTAAAAAAATTTTAAAGAATACATAATAAATATTATCTGCCATAATCCTACAAAAATTTATATATTTTGATGCATAGGAACTACTCTCTTTACAGGTTGCAATTATTAATATAAGTATTAGAATGTAATGATAATTAATATATAATGTTTAATGTTGTAAACACTACATTGATATTTATTTAGAGATTTAATTTATGAAAAAAGTAAGACTCACTAACCTGCTAGCGGATACATTTTCGTCTTCGAAGATAATCAATATTTTGATATTTCTTCTGTTTACTATACTTTTAACAGGCATTTTATCAGCAAGATATGTGCTGTTCCAAAGTATGATAAACGATGACGGCACGAGTAAAAGAGATGTTGTTGCATATAAAACAATAAAAGTTGTCGATACAATTAAAACAAACCAGTACAAAAAAGAAATGTACCAAAAAGTAGAGCCTGTGTTTACACCTGCTGAAGACAGCTATATGAAAAATAACTTCCATGCTTTGGAGTTGTCAATAAAAGAAATCCGTAAACAACGCATGGATGTCAAATTTAAAAAAGAAGAAATGGCTTTGCTATTTGATTTTAGCCGTAATGATTTATACAAAGACGACACTTTGAATTATCTGACCACAGCAAGTGATGATAAGCTCGAAAGGACTTTAAGAAAAGCGGATGATACACTTGAAACATTGTTAAGCCAGGGTATTACGGAAAAAGACCTTGAACAGGGCAGGATTAACAATATTATGCTTCGCTATGCATCATTCGAAACTTCAAAAAGAGAAGTACGAATTATAGCAGCACTATTGGAGCAAATTATTGTTCCTAATATGGTAGTGGATGAAAGCGCAACAGAGCTGGCGAAAAAAAATGCAGTGAACTCTGTAACTCCTATTATGGTTAAGTTTGAAAAAGGGGAGAAAATTGTCTCCAAGGGCGATTTGGTCACAAAAGTAAGACGGGATGCACTGCAAAAAGCAGGATATAATGTATTGCAATTGAGCTATAAAGGTGTGTTCGGAATTTTATTTCTTGTAGCATTTGGCATAATTTCCCTGATGTATTATTTAAGATATTTTGAAAAAAATTATATAAGTCGTGAATACCTTTCTATTATAGGCCTGATGGCAATAATAATAGCAATATGCGCCACGGTTTTGCCTGACGGTGAATCGTTCTATTATCTCCCGTTCCCGGCTATAGCTGTACTTTTGTCGGTTTTCATAAACCCGAGAGTTTCATTTTTGGCAACTTCGATATTAATCATAATAACTTCTATATCACTTCAGATGCCTTTGCAGCCTGTTGCGGTATTTTTGATAGTTGGGCTTATTGCCTCCATTGCAACTGCAAAAATTGACTACACAAGAAGTTACGACCTTTTAAAAATAGGTGTGGAAATATCTCTTGCGATGTTATTCTTC
>JAVBRY010000243.1:0-6714 GCA_031547505.1 Candidatus Gastranaerophilaceae bacterium
AAAAAAGGTCCTGTCTATGGTGACGGGATGAATGTACGTGATGGGCTCTATGTATACGACCAGTGCAGTGCGATAGATGCGGTTTTGCATAAAGGTAAAATCGGAGAGGTCTATAACATTGGCGGAAACAATGAAAAAGCCAATATTGAAATAACAAAACTTCTTATAAAAGAACTCGGTAAAGATGATTCTTCAATAAACTATGTTGAAGACAGACTAGGGCACGACAGGCGCTACGCCATAGACAGCTCTAAGATACAGAATGAGCTTGACTGGAGCCCGTCAGTGATCTTTGAAGAGGGGATAAAGATTACAATTGACTGGTATTTAAAGAATCAAGAGTGGATTAAAAGTATTGAATCAAGAAAGGCGAATTTGGTTTGATGAAAGTTCTCGTTACAGGTGCAAGCGGAATGCTCGGACAGGATTTGTGTCCTATATTAGAAGATGGCGGATATGAGGTTATTGAAGTAAATTCGTCTGATATGGATATAACTGATATTAAAGCAGTTGAGTCCGTTATTTCTGACTGTGAGCCCGATATAGTCATCCACTGTGCTGCATACACAAATGTAGATAAAGCTGAAGAAGATTCTGAAAAGGCCTTTCTAATAAACGGAGTTGGCACGGAGAATATAGCTAAAGTCGTGTTTAAGTTAAATATTCCGATAATTTATATAAGTACAGACTATGTTTTTGACGGTACAAAAAATTCACCATACTTACCGTCTGACAAAACAAACCCTATAAATATTTACGGGGCATCAAAGCTCAAAGGTGAAGAAGCTGTTAAAAAACACTGTTTAAAATATTATATAGTCAGAACAAGCTGGTTATACGGTCATCATGGAAAGAACTTTGTTGAAACGATGCTCAGTCTGGCAAATGATTGCGAAGAAATAAAAGTCGTTAACGACCAGACCGGATGTCCGACCTGGACTGTTGCCTTGTGTGACGGGATTATAGATTTGATTGAAGAGGAAGCCGAGTATGGTATCTATCACGTATGCGGCAGCGGGAAAGCTACGTGGTATGAGTTTGCAAATGAAATTTTTAAAATTTCGGGCATAAAAAAACGGGTTCTTCCTGTTACGAGCCTGGAATTTCCCCGTCCGGCAAAACGCCCTCCTTACTCAGTTATGGACAATGATGATATCTGTCCTGACTGGAAGGTTTCACTTAATGAATACATAAATTTAAGATGTGATGATTAATTTTTTGACACTGCATCTTGCGTATTATAGACCGCTCCTCCCAGGCTCCCCCGCTGAACCCGTAAATTTTAGTCTGTTTAGATGCAGTGTTGATGCTCGAATTAAATTTCTTCGGGTAAGTATAGTTCTTTTCTGTTTAATATTTCTCTTATTTCATCGTATGAGCAGAGCCCGCATACTGATGTCTGATATTCTCTCACGATAGAGATGATATCGTCTGTTGACACTCTAATCATTCTTCTTCCGTGCAAATTTTCCAAAATTACAGCCATAATTAAAACTGACCTCCATTTCTTATGATTTGTATCGGTTGTTACGAAAAAAACTTTATGAATATCAACGATTCGATTTAGAAAAAAACGTTCAAATCCCAATTATAATAGTGCTGTTTTAATAAATTAATATTGTACATAGTACTTTTGTACATGTTTTCTAAACAGGTGTGCTATTTATTATCTTTCAAATTGTAAATAGAATTTAAAAAAACACAGATCAAGGAGGAATGAATGTTGAGTTCTATTGTACAGGCGCAATGCGTTAATTTGGGTGAGTTAAATAATTTGTTTATAGATTTGGAGTACAACAAAGTTGTAAGTAATAATTTAACTTTATACAGAAGCAGAAGCTTTAATCAGAAAAACAAAAAGTATCTTCAGTTTGATGAAGTAAAAGATGCTTTAAAATCTATGAATAAAGCCTCTTTAAAAAACATTTATCTTGTTGGTACGGATCCTTTGGTGCACAATGAGTTTAATCAGATATTGAGGCTTTGTCTTAATTTTGCACCCGTAACGATTTATTCAGACGGAAACTGCATCAACGACAAGAAGGCAAGATTTCTGAAAAGAGTCGAAGATGAGGGCGGAAATGAAATCATTTTTAAAATCTTCATTAATCACTTTGACGAGAAAGAAAATGATTCAAGAACAGTTCGTGGTACGTTTAGAAAAGCAATCCATTCAATAAATTCGCTCACAAAATACGGATTCAATCCGATTCTTGTCATAACAAAAACAACAGACGATGATGAAACAGAATTGGTAGAAGGGTTCAAAGAATTGGGCAAAAAATTCCAGTTTGAAACTGAAGATATAAATCTTTGCATAATCCCTGAGATTGAAAACTCTAGCAGCAGCGATTGCGTTCTGCCTGCAGGTAAAAACTTAGATAAGCTTAATTTAGACTGTAAAAACAGCCGAATTATAACAAAGAACGGGGTTTACAACTGTCCGATACTGGCAAACGACTACCGAGGACGTTCAGGCGCAAATCTGACGGATTTCAGCAAGAAGTGTTATCTTGAATCCTTTGAATGTCAGCAGTGTATTCAACACGGAAAGAATATTTACACGAACGGATGGGTGTAAGATCTAATCTGAAATTCTCTTCAGTGCTATGCCGTTTTGAGATACGGAGAAATCTGTTCGTGTAGCTGAAACAAGCATCGCGCGGTTGCCTTTATAATCAATTGACCATGTGCCTAAGAATTTGGGTTTTTCACCTGTGTAAGCATACGCTTGTACAAGGATTCTGTCGTTGTTCAAAACATCCCAGCCGATAGGATAGATATCCCAACGGATTTCTTTGAGGTTTAGCCCTCTCTCTAGCCAATAATATTTTACAGCCTCTCTGACCTCAGGAATTGCACGATATGTTTTTGTTGTAAAGTCATATACAATCAGATTTGTCTGCCACGTGCCGTCTTGAGTGTATGCAATTTTTTCCTTGAATGCAACTTTATTGCCATCGACTGACCAGTCTGTTACAGTAAGGATTTTATATACATTTATATCAAGTGAAGTCATTCCTGTCATATACAGAGCAGTTCTACCCTGGTTTATGTGTGCATCTTTTATACGATCTTCAAGACGCTGCGATGTATCCAATGGCAAAACATACAGCTCAGAGCCGGCAGAATTTGTTGACGGATAATAATAAACAGAGGTATAGACCATTTTTGTATGGTCAGGTGAAGCAACACCGAGAGAATTCACCTTTCGTCTTTTTACAAGATATTTTAAATTAAGCTCAACGCTGCCCGGGGGATTATTGTATTTGCGAAGATTGGTTTTAGGGTCAGGTAGATCGACAAGTTTTTCATCTTTTTCAAATTGCGGTTCAGGAGGGTTGTATTTTTTGTCCTGTTGTTTCAGAGCTTCTTCTTGATACTCTTCCATAGTTTTAGGCATATTGTTTGTCGGTCTGATTTCGTCTTTCTTTTTCGCATCAGCAATTAGGGCAAACAATGAGATTGCCATTACTAATAATAGGCTTATTAATAAACGTCCCTGACGCTTCATCATAAATTAAACAAGTCCTTCTCTCATCGCAGTGACTGCTGCTTGAGTTCTGTCGTTTACGTATAATTTCTGTAGTATGCTGTGAACGTGTGCTTTTGCTGTAGCTCTTGTGATAACAAGACGCTCTGCTATTTCAGGGTTAGAAAGACCTTCAACGATGAGACCGAGAACCTCCATCTCTCTATCAGTCAAGCCGAATGCGTTTTTGCCTGCCTTAATTCCAGCAGGGGTAGAGACTGCTTTATTTTGTTTTTGAACACTGGATAAGACCAGTCTGGCAATAGCTGGATCCAGCCAAGCTGTGCCTTCATTCACCGCAATGATAGCCTGTGCAAGTTGTTCCGGTGTTGCGCCTTTCATAATATAACCGTCAGCTCCTGCGGCAAGTGCTGCGAAAACATCGTCGTCATTGTCTCTTGAGGTAAAAATCAAGACTCTGGCTTCGGTGTTAGACTCTTTGATGAGCTTTGTAGCTTCAATACCGTCAATTATAGGAAGACCGATATCCATAAGAATAACGTCCGGGCTAAGGTGTTTTGTCATATCAACACCCTGTCTGCCGTCTTCGGCTTGACCAACAAGTTCTATTCCGTCCGCTCGTTCGATAACAAGCGCTGTTCCCATTCGAATCATTGTATGGTCTTCAACCAGTAAAACTTTTATGCTCATTGAAATTTCCTTTATCTAGTTTAATTTATTAATGCTAATGTTTGAATTTTGTCATCAGACTATACGTCATTCTGAACTTGTTTGCGACCCTGCAACCGGGTTGGCGCCGCAAACAAGTTCAGGGTGACGTAGGTAGACTATTGACAAAACCCATTGTTTTTTCACTACTGACAGCATTCGGGATGATTACCGAAAATACACTGCCCTGAGAAACCGTACTTTCTACCCCGATTTTGCCGCCATGTGCCTCTACTATCTGTCTTGACAAATACAAGCCCAAGCCCGTCCCTACCGAGCGTTTTTGGGTTGTGCCTTGAGAAAAACGCTTGAATAGTTTAGGCAGGTCGGCTTTTGGGATACCGATTCCGCTGTCTTTGACGTTTATAATTAAGTCACTGTCCTGATTTTTGATAATAACTTCTATTGTACCGTTTTCGGGAGTATGATTCACTGCATTGCCGCAAAGATTCATTATCACACGACGCAGTTCTTTTTTGTCAGCGTGAATTTCTGAGTTTTTAATACTGCCGTAATCAGCTGAAATTGAAATGCGTTTCTTTTCAGCCAACGTTCTTAACTGTTCAATGCAGTCGCCAATTAAGTCTTTGAGGATAAAATCTGTATAGCACAGATTCAGTTTGCCGGATTCGTATTTATAAACCTCAAGAAGGGCATTCACAAGCCCGAGCATATCCTCGTTGCTTTTTTTCATAGTGGTTAAGAGGTTCAACTGACGTTCTTCCACCTCGCCCAATGAACCGTCAAGGAAGAACTGCAATGTCTGAATCGCAGCCAATAGAGGAGTTCTTAAATCGTGTGTCAACGTGGCGATGAAGTCATCTCTCAGTCTTTCCATTTCTTTTTGAAGAGAAACGTTTCTAACCACACCAACGTAAGTCAGAACATTTTTTTCATCAGTTAAAATCGGAGCAAAGTTTATCTCTACAGGGATGTTTTTATCGTAAATACAATTTTTTATCTCGATATCTCTCAACAAGACTTCTTTGTTTTTTGAAATTTTATCCAGCTCACCTGCTTCGTGAATAAGCAAATCTTTTAACGGGGTATTTATAAGGAATTTTTGACTCAAGCCCGTGAGATTTTCGAGTGCAGGGTTTGTCTGCAGGATAGTTCCGTCTTTCGATATCAAGACGATACCGTCGGCACAAAAATGGATAACAGCGCTCAATTTGGTGTTAGATTCAACCAAATCCGCTGTCTTTTCTTTAACAATCTCTTCTAACGAATGAGAATATCTTTCAAGTTCTGCTTTCGCCTTAGACAATTCATCTATTTTTATATTCAATTCACTAATAAGACCGCTTCTTTCGATACCGTTTTTTATGTTGATAAGCAGGTCTGAGTTGTCCCACGGTTTTTCGATATATTTATAGATGCCGACTTCATTTATTGCCTTTATAGCGTTTTCTTTGTCAGCATAGCCCGTCAAAAGAATCATGCTCACATCAGGATGTATTTTTTTAGCTTCAGAAAGGAATTCTATGCCGTTCATTTGCGGCATAATAAAGTCCGATAATATTAAGTCCGGTGAGTTTGTTTTTAAAAAGTTCAAAGCATTCTCAGGGTTATCAAAATACTCAACATTTTCATAACCTTCAAGCTCCAAGAGCATCTTTAATGCTGACAGGACAATGCTGTCGTCATCAACAACTAAAATTTTACTAGACTTACTCATAGTAAACAGGATAGTCTATTTTTTTAGTACAGACAAATTATTAACATTTATCAGCTTGATATTAAAAATTGTTACTCACTAATATCCCAAAGCCTTTTATTATGCTAGAATTTTATAGTCGACAAGATAGACTTCAGAGGTTTAATATATGAAACACATAAAAATACTAGCAGCACTTTTATACATTACTTTTGTAAATATCAATTCTGCAATGGCGGTCACGATACCTGCGTCAATAAAACAATCTCTAAAAGGTGAGTCAGATATGCCTAGCCTTTTAAACCTTGTTTTGTCAATGGTTATTGTTATAGGTTTGATTTATTTCACGGGTTGGGTTTATCAGAAACTTAATAAAATCAATAAGAACAAACTTGCTGATGACGATTCATTAGAAAAAAATACATTTAGGATCCTATCCTCACAGCCTTTAGGACAGCAAAGACACTTGTACTCGGTTGAAATAAACGGCAAGGTACTTGTTGTAGGGGTTACTCCGCAGAATATTTCTTTGATAAAAGAATTCGAAACCGGCGAGTTCTTGGCTCCATTCTTTGATAATGCAGAAGTTGATGAAGAAGAGGAAAAAGAAGACGGGTTGGATCTTTTGTACAAAAAGTACAAATAAATTAAAACAAAATATGCTTAAATTAGGGGGTCTCTTTTGAATATTAGAAAAAAAGTAAGAATTGATAATAAAATAATTGGTGATGGTGAACCATGTTTTATAATTGCTGAAATAGGCATAAATCATAATGGTTCTTTGAGTTTGGCTAAACAAATGATAGATGAAGCAGTATCTACAGGCTGTGATGCAATTAAATTCCAAAAACGTACA
>JAVBRY010000094.1:0-7208 GCA_031547505.1 Candidatus Gastranaerophilaceae bacterium
AAGAAAGGTTACATTTTTTAAAAAAATGCTGAAATTATAGAAGGAAAAAGCGTTTATTATTATATAGAGTTTTGGCGATTACAAGGCATAATTATGATCAGACTGGATATTGATTTAAGTTATTTAACACGTAACTTTGAGGTTGGCACTCAAAGAATCAATCAGTATGGCGATAAAAGCATCACTGAAATAATGGAATTGGAAGAACAGCAGGGTAATTCTTCTGCTTCCAAATTCGAAACCGATGTGCTGAGAAATCCCCGAGAACTCATCAAACTCTTTAAATTATCCAAAGCCAGAAACCGATTTGCCATCATTCAGAACATGAACACAGAAGATCTTACATATCTTATGCAATTTGTAGAAATGAAAGATTTGCTGATGGGTCTTATGTTCTTCAACAAAACAAAACTCTTAAATATGATTTATGACTTGCCAAAAGAAAAAATCTGCACAATTCTATTTGAAATTATGTCACCGGAACAGTTCTTGAAGATTATTCCTGAGAAAGAAATCGACAAGTTCTTTAATACCGACAAACTCGACAGAGACAAGGTCATGGAATACATCAAGGCTATGGATCCTGATAAGCTCAACAAAATGATGGAAAAATTCATGAAAAAAGTTGAAGGCAAACAGGTCGACAACCTTCAGATGGAACCTGAACAAATCTGTAAATACCTTGACCAGCTCGACCCTGATAAGTTTAAGGAAGCTTTAAAATGCTTTGATCGCGAAGAAAAAATGGGACTGATTCTCTTCTTAACCCAAGAAGATCCGAAACTCTGGACAGAATTCAGCAAAAATGCCCTCACATTCCCGCTAAAACAACTCGACAAACCTGAAATCATTAAAGCCATGGACAAACTCGAACCTGAAGATATTATGAAAATGCTTCAGGAACTTCCGGACGATTTACTTGCAGTTGTTGTAACACAAATCGATCCAATGGATTTCGCCGAAATACTATGTAAAAACTTCCAAGACATACTTGCCGACATCGGCATGAGTATGTAAATTGGAGGTTCTGTCACCCCGCTGAATACGCATTGCGTCTTGAACAAATTCCGTCTGAGCGGGGTCTAAAAAACGCATCAATAATTATTTCTTATGCTTTGGCGTCTTATCCAAAATCTTTTTCATTTTAATATCACCCTGATAAGAAGGGGGAATCCACCTTGCCTTGAGGGTGTTTAATTCGCCGTTTTTTTGCATATCAGTCAATATGTTATTAATATCAATTTTTAAAGATTCAGACTGTTGATTTTTGCGAAAAGCAACTGCATAGTATTCGCTTGTGTATCTTTGCGGAAGAACTTTATAATCCGGGTTGCTCAATGCTAAGCCAACAAGAATAGTCTCATCAGCTGTCATTGCATCAGCTTTGCCTGCTTTTAGAGCACTGAATCCTTCTTCGTACGATCGGTAGCCCTGAAAAAGTGCGCCCGGAGCAAAGTACCTGAGGTTCTTTTCACCGGTGGTATTCAAAATAGCAATAACTTTTTTGCCATTTAATTCACCTATACCACGAATCGGGCTGTTCTTTTTAACAAGAAGTGCCTGTCCTGTCGTATAATAAGGAATTGAAAAAGAAACAACAGCTTCTCTTTGAGGTGTAATAGTCATTGTAGCAATAATCATATCAATATCGCCTGCATTGAGTCTCGAGATTCTGGTGTGTTGGTTGACTTCCTTAAACACAACTTTTTTCTCACTGCCCAAAAGCCTTCTTGCGATTATCTTAGCCAAATCAATGTCATAACCTTTCAGCTTGCCTTTTTCATCCACATAGCCAAAGGGCCTTGAGTCATATTTTACTCCGACAACAATCTTGCCGCGTTCTTTTATTGTCAAGAGCAAATCCTGATCCTCTTCGGATTTTTTACATCCCGCACAAAGAATCACTGAAAATGAAATTAAATATAATAAAAACCTTTTAAGCATTTGTCCCTCTTCCTTACTGTCATTCCTGTGTAGACAGGAATCGCAATATCTTTCTTGTCAGGCTTTCAATCCCAATTAAAATTATCTCATAAAACTATCATAAAAATAACCAGCGGCAGATTAATATCGCTGCTATTATCCCAACGCCGTCCGCCAATATCCCTGTTAAAAGCGCATGGCGAAACTTCTTAATTCCCACGGAACCAAAGTAAACCGCAAGAACATAGAATGTCGTCTCCGAACTCCCTACCATCACTGCCGCAAGCTTTGCCGCATATGAATCAGGTCCGTGCTGCCCGACTATATCCGAAAGCACCCCTAATACCGCGCTGCCTGAGAGTGAGCGAACAATCATCACTGGCAGAATATCCGCAGGGAGATTTATTGCATTCAGTATTCCTGAAAGCACATTCTGCGCCAATTCTATCGCTCCTGAGGCTCTCAACATCGAAACCGCAACAATTATCGCAATAAGGTATGGAAGAATGTTCACGGAAACCTTCAAGCCGTCTTTTGCACCGTCAACAAAAGTTTCATACACCGGCACTTTTTTTATAATCCCATATAAAAGCACCACCAGTATGATTACAGGAATAAGCCACAATGAAAGAATATCAATAACGGCTCTAATCATTAGCAGCCCCCTTTATTTTTACTTTTTCTTTCACTGCTTCTTGCGGCGGGAAAAGTCTCTCAAGTGTTTTAACAATTATCAACGCCGACACAAACGCAATCGATGTCACAATAAGCGTCGGTATAACTATCTCCGTAGGATTCTTCGAGCCGAATGCAACGAGAACAGCAATCACCGTAGCCGGAACGAGCTGAAATCCTGCTGTGTTCATCGCAAGCAAGGTACACATGTCGTTTGAAGCAGACTCCTTATCCTTGTTCAACTTCTGAAGTTCCTCCATTGCCTTGATACCCATCGGTGTAGCCGCATTAGAAAGTCCAAAGGCGTTTGCCGTAAAGTTCATTGCAATATCACCGACCGCTGGGTTATCCTTGGGAATACCAGGAAATAATCTTCTTGCAATCGGCGTCAATGCCTTTGCTATCAAAGAAACAAGTCCTGACTTCTCGGCAATTTTCATCATACCAAGCCAAAACGCCATTATCCCTGCAAGATACAATGCAAGTTCGACAGATTTTTGAGCACCTGTCAAAATCGAATTAACAACCTCTGATATTCGCCCCGTATAAGCTGCACAGGCTATGGAAACTAAAATTATAAAAAACCATATATAATTCATAGGACAATAATGACAAAATTTGAACCTGAAGGCAAATACATCAATTTTGTTAAAGACTTCTGTCATTGCAAGCGACTGAAAGGAGCGTGGCAATCCAGACAAACGCGTTAATTTACTGGATTGCTTCCACTTCGTTCCCGCTTCGCGAACAAGCGCAATGAAATATAAAAGTAGAACATACAAGACACACCGCAAAAATGTCCCCCCGCTGCATAATTATTGGACTAAATCAACAATCATCTTCTGAGCGGGGCCTGAAAACATTACTTTCAGATACCGCTCAGAATAATATTAAAGCTCTTGCTAAAATCACACAGCGGTATGACAGTAAATTTTGTTACTAAAGTTTATTGTATTCGGCTGTACGGTACTGTAGAATTTGAATATTGCGATTGTAATTGCAATTTGAATTGGAATAGGAGAAGGTCATGGCAGTAAAAGAAAAAGAGAAAGAAACTGATAAAGAAGTCAGTAAGGCTGCACCTGCTGTTTCGGATGAAAGAAACAAAGCATTAAAGTTAGCCATCGAGAAGATTGAAAAAGATTTTGGTAAAGGTTCGATAATGAAACTGGGTGATAAAACATCGGTTTCGGTTGAAGCAATCCCGACAGGCGCACTGTCACTGGACGTTGCGTTAGGAATAGGCGGCGTGCCAAGAGGTCGTATCATTGAGATTTACGGTCCTGAGGCAAGCGGAAAAACAACATTGGCACAGCATATCGTTGCAGAATGCCAGAAAAAAGGCGGGATTGCTGCATTCGTAGATGCAGAGCACGCACTTGACCCTGAATACGCGAGAAATCTAGGTGTTAACGTTGATGAACTATTAATTTCACAGCCTGACACAGGTGAACAGGCACTTGAGATTGCAGAAGAACTCGTTCGTTCATCTGCGGTTGATATTGTTGTAATCGACTCTGTTGCAGCACTTGTACCGAAAGCAGAGATTGAAGGCTCAATGGAAGACCAGCAAATGGGCTTGCAGGCTCGTTTGATGAGTAAAGCTTTGAGAAAACTGACTGGTGTAGTTGGAAAAACAAGCACAACGGTTATTTTCATAAACCAACTGAGACAAAAAATCGGCGTTATGTACGGAAACCCTGAAACAACAACAGGCGGAAATGCGCTTAAATATTATTCAAGCGTAAGACTCGACATCAGACGCTGCGACTCTGTTAAAAAAGATGACAAAGATATCGGAAACAGAGTTAGAGTAAAAGTTGTTAAGAACAAAGTTTCTCCACCGTTTAAGCAAGCCGAATTCGACATCATCTTCGGCGAAGGTATCTGCAAACTCGGCTGTATCTTAGATATGGCAGTAAACTTCGATATCGTTAAAAAAGCCGGCGCCTGGTTCAGCTACGAAGAAGAAAAACTCGGCCAGGGCAGAGAAAAAGCAAAAGAATACTTCGAAGAGAATCCGAAAATTCTAGCCGAGGTTGAGAAAAAAGTCAGAGAAAAACTGGCAAATAAAGGTTAAAAAAAAGCGGGCAATGCCCGCTTTTTAATTTGTTATATTTTTTTGAGGACGCACTATACTTTTTGTGAACTTATGACGGCTTAAATATTCATTTCTTATTTCTGTAAACCATGCCAATACTTGTTCTTGTGTTCCAGTGTTCTTTTTTCGCCCATAATAGCATTTGAAAATTTTAAATTCGTGTTTCCAATTGTTAATATTTTTTAAAAAGTCTGTCATGCTGAAGCGTCATACTCAGGAATATTCTTTAGTCTGGTGTATTCAGGCTTGAGTCGTAGACCCTCTGCCGAACAAAAGCTGACCAAATGTCAGGTTTTGTGAGAGGTAGGAGTCTTACGAATCAGGATGCTTGTACAAGTGCATCTTGTCAGTCAGGTTTGAACGCTTTAAGCTTACGGTATTAATAGGACAGATGCCGCATCAAGTGCGGCATGACAGTGGAGTGGGCGCTTCGGGATGACAGTAGGTTGGGTGAAACCCAACAGCATGATTCTTGTCTGGTCAAGACCCGACCTACTTGCTGGTTATCTTAGCTAATTCTGGAATATTCAGAATCTATCCCACTAGGTTTGAAAGTTTTAAGCTTACAGTATTAATTGGACAGATGCCGCATCAAGTACGGCATGACAGGAAATTTTTACTTTACCCCAACCGACTCTTTATAAACACAAGCACTTATCGCATCCATCAGCCTGTCTGCTTGAATTATATCTATCCCATTTGCCTTTGTGACCTTGTTGGACTTTGGCACAATGATTTTTTTGAACCCTAATTTTTCTGCTTCTTTTATACGTTTATCAAGATTGTTCACTGAGCGGATTTCTCCTGAAAGCCCGACTTCTCCGACAATAACAGTGTCAGGCGAAACAATAACATCCCTTGCACAAGTCGCTACAGCAAGCGCAACGCCCAAATCCGCAGCCGGTTCATCAATATCCAAACCGCCGATTACGTTCACATAAACATCTTGCTTGCTGAGATTCAGACCTATCCTTTTTTCAAGCACCGCAAGAATCTGCAAAAGCCTGTTGTAATCTATACCGTTTGAAACACGTCTTGGCGAAGGATACGGAGTCGTTCCGACAAGCGCTTGAATTTCTATCAGCAAAGGGCGGGTGCCTTCGTTCGTAGCAATAACAACACTCCCCGGCGTAATATTTTTCGTTCTTTCGTTGAGAAATAATTCACTCGGATTCGAAACTTCATGCAACCCGTCGTCACACATATTGAAAACTCCGACTTCGTTCGTTGTCCCGAACCTGTTTTTCATACAGCGCAAAAGGCGATATGACTTGTATCTATCTCCTTCAAAATAAATCACCGTGTCGACCATATGTTCAAGAACCTTCGGACCGGCGATATTTCCGTCTTTTGTGACATGCCCGATAACCACAACCGTGATGTTCTTGTTCTTCGCAATATCCATCAGGATATTCGTGCACTCACGAATCTGTGAAACACTACCCGGAGAACTTGAGATCCCTTGAGAATACACTGCTTGAATACTGTCTATAACCAACATATCAGGCTGTAATTCTTCAATCTGGCTTTTTATACATTCAAAATTATTTTGAGGATAAATGTACAAACCGTCTGATGTCACCCCGAGCCTCTGCGCTCTAAGCTTTATCTGTGACGCAGATTCTTCCGCCGAGACATAGAGAATTTTCTTGTTACCTGCACAGATTGCTTTTCCTGTCTGCAAAAGGATTGTAGACTTCCCTATTCCGGGATCTCCTGCTAATAAAACCAACGAACCCTGAACAAGCCCTCCGCCAAGCACTCTATCGAATTCTTCAATACCTGTTGAAATTCTTATGCTGTTGTCGATTTCAATATCGTTAATAAGACAGGGCTTTGTGTCACTCAATGACAACGACGCAGGGGCGTTTCTTACCTCAGACACCTCTTCGACAAACGATCCCCAACTGCTGCATTCCGGGCATTTACCCATAGATTTTGCGGTTTCATACCCGCAGCTTTGACATATCCACTTTATTTTAACTTTAGCCATATGATTATTATAATTGAGTTATGTCCAAGAGCAAAGTTTTTTGTTGGGCAGGTATACCAAACCAACAGGACTTATAGGCAATAACATCTATGCAAATTTTTTTTGTAACATTTTATACACAAAGCGCCTAAAATAAAGGCAAAGCACTTAAATTTCTGACAGTTTTCTGTTAATCTTGTAACTGAGAACATAGAAAAAGTCAAAAATGATGATTTTTGAACTTTTTCAAGTTCGACCTTAGAAGTGCTAAACCCTTGACGGCTGCGAGACAGCCGGCGGCAAGGGTGAAAGCCGGACAACAGAAACGTAAGAAAAATCAGAGATTTTTCCACAGTTCCAATACACTTTTAATGAAAAAGGTTCAGCATCCTATGAAAATAATGCCTATTATGTCGACTATAACGAGTATTTCGCGTCCGCAAAATTCAAACAATTACAATAGACAGCAGTCTCCGACCTTTAATGGTAGGATTATCTATGATGAAGATGATTTCAAAAATAATATGGATCCCAACA
>JAVBRY010000009.1:0-3685 GCA_031547505.1 Candidatus Gastranaerophilaceae bacterium
AACTTGCTTTATTGGATGTTGTAATGCCTGAGATGAACGGCTTTGAGTTTGCAGAGAAGTTTCTTGAAACGCATCCGAATACTCCTATAATTTTTGTAAGCGCTCACGGTACAAATGAAAATAAGATAAAAGGTTTCAATCTCGGTTCTTATGCTTATATCGAAAAGCCTTTTGATGTAAAGATAATTCGTGCTCAGGTAGGCAGCATATTAAAAATTAAATCTCTTCAGGATGAACTTTTTGCAGAGAAGAAAAAGCTGGATAATATTCTTGCTTTTTCGAACAACGAAATTATTCTCACAGATGTGAATTTTAATATTTCATCTCAGAATCATCGTGTGCTGCCCGATGATGAAAATAATGCTTCTAACTTTTTTAAGACATTAGAAAATTATAAACAGAATGAAGTCGTAGAATACATCAGAGAGTTTTCAAAATCAGAAAACCAGTATGTTTCTTTAAGAGTGAGTTTGAAAAATGCGACGGTAAGTGTGAAAATATCAAAAATTACGGATACATATAATAAGCTTACCGGGTATTTGATAGTTATTGTTGATATCAGCGAAGAGATAAAACAAATTAATCAAAAAGAACAATTTATTGCGACTTTGACCCATGATTTAAAAACACCTATCCGTGCCGAATCTAAGGCTCTGGAGCTGTTAATGAACGGTTCGTTTGGAGAGTTGACTCCCGAGCAAAAAACTATTGTTTTTGAAATTTACAACTCTTCTCGATTTATGGCTAGAATGACTGATAACCTTCTCACCCGCTATAAAATTGACAGAGGTGAAATTTGTCTGCACAAAGAAGTCAGCTCAATAAAAATGACTCTGGAAAAATGTGCAGAGAATATAAAGTATCTTCTTGAAGCAAAAAATCAGAAGTTGAAAATCAATATAGATATTGACGATGACAGTTTTCTTTATGATGATCTTGAAATGACAAGAGTAATCAACAACCTTTTAACCAATGCATCTGAGTATTCAGCTGAAGACGCAGAGATAATCATTCAGGTTTCAAAAAAGGATAAGGATATTGAAGTTTCTGTTATAGATTACGGCTCGGGTATCAGTGAAGATGAAATGAAGAATATCTTTAATGAACATGCTACAAGCTCAAAAAAATTCAAAAAAGTCGGTGCCGGACTGGGTTTATATATAACCAAAAAGATTATTGAAGCCCATGGCGGAATGATTGATGCATACTCCAAGCCCGGAGAAGGAGCACGTTTTACTTTTATACTTCCCTATAACTCTAATGTTGTTTCTGAATTGAAGCATTAGTGAATTTTCTTGTTAAATAGCAGCGTTGAGACTTGTTATTTAAGGCGTAACGCTTTTTTCTTTTGGGCTTTTTAAGTCTTTGATGCCCGGGAACCCGTCTTGTCCGGTTCTTTTCTTTGTTATCCAGTATTGAACTTTCGGAATGATAGTGGATAAGAACAGTGCAGATACGGAAAGTCCAATAACTTGATAGATTCCGTTTTGTCTGAGGTTTTTGTTATTAACTTTTTTCATTAAATTTAAATCAATTTTTGTATCTTTGCCGGATTTTTCAGCGTGTTCAATGATTGATTCAACATAATTAATCGCTTTTCGACGTGATTTTTCAATATCTTCTTGCGGGATAAATACATGTCTGTCTGTCAAACGATTAATTATTTTTCCGGATTTTCTTTCTTTTGTATTGTACAAGTCACCGAGCACTTTTTTCATAAACTCAGGGCTTCTTGCTTCACCGCCGGTGAAGATGTCTTGAATTTGGGTTTTAGTGATTATTTTTTTAGAAGCGACCTCAGGTTGAAGTTCGGACATACCTCTGCCCAACGCTTTTAAACGGTTGGCTTCTGTTGTAGAACCAAATCGTGTAGTAATTGCTTCTTCATATTCGCTTAATTTTATAACCGTTTGTTTTTCGCTTTCAAACAAACCGTTTATAAAATTCATGTCCTTAGAATCCATTTGTTTTTTGCCCAAAGCAAATTCTCTGAAGGCTTCAGGAGTCATTGCTTCTATTTCATTCAAACCTTTGGCTTTTTGTATTATTGCTTCAGCGAGATGGTTGTTTGCCTGCAGTGCTGCTGTTGGAAGAAGGGATGTGTTTTTACGGTCAGCAGAGCTTAAAAGTTTAACAACATGTTTTGTACATAATAAATAGAAGTAGATTGAAGAAATATCTCTGAACATAATTTCTATCCGTTCATCATTATTTCTTGCATTGTAAGTACGCCCTGTGAGTATCCCTACATCGGTTCCAAGGAGCTTGTGGACGTGGCTGTTTTCAAAATTGTTCGCCAGTCTCAACAAAGCATCAGGAGTGAAGACTGCTTTAAAAGAAAGGGGATTTTTAGTATCTTTGTTTTTTGACATGAAGGATTCAACAGCATTGATTGTGACAGCCTGAGAAGCCGCCTGAGCTTTATCTTTTTCAGGTTGTGTCTGGTTTTGTATGTCAGTAATTGCTGCATTTTTAGGTTCCGTTTGTTTTGACTGTTTGTTGTATAGGTGTTTAGTAATCGCCTGATTCACCTTAGGAACAACAATACCTACAAATGCACAAGCAGCAACAATACTTGCTGCAATTTTGCCTACTTTGAAATTGGCGAGCCGTTTTTTGTTATAGCCTTTTTCTGCTACCAGATTGTTAATAGGTTTTCTTACATCATCCAGTCCTGCATCGACTTTTTCTTTAGGCATGTTCAAAAACGTTTTGCCTAAAAAGTCGAAGAGTTTATTGAACATTGTGGCTCCGCCAAGCCAAAAAACCGCCGCCAGTGATTCTTCCGTAATTCTTTCACGCGCTTCAACAAATCCATCTCTCTTATATGCCTGATAAGTTCGCCCTAAAGTAACCGTCGCTTCCAATAAAATGACAGGCAAAAGCACCCCGGGTTTTCCGAGTTTGGACACCAAATTACGAGCAGCACCCGCTTTCGGCATGAATTTTTGCGCGTCATTAATGTTAATATTCAAGGCGATTACTTCTTTTTACATGTTTCAGCTGTATTAAAACTTCTCAAGATATATTTTTGCAGGTAATAGGTTATATTTCCTGTCATTGTTACACTTTTTTACATTGTTTGAGTTATTTTATCTACAGTTCAACACAAAGTGCCTTGTTCATCATTCCGTCCCAACGATAATAGCTATAATAAACAACTCCATCTTCAAAAAGTTTTATATGGAACTTTTTTCTCGGTTCAAAGTTATTTGTATCACGCATTGCATATTCTATAGAAATTAAGCTCTCAATACCCGTAGTAACACGTACAACTCCGCATGTAGCACGTGCTTGACCGCCATATCCGCACCAGGTCATTATTGCATCATTAGCATCAGTTTTCACCGTTGTTTTTTCTACACGGGCATGTTTTTTTGTTATCTCACTCATTACCGTTTGTATCATATCATCTGCTGTTGTACCTGATTTTTTTGCTTCTTTGTATGAATGAAAAGTCAGCATTTCATTCCAGTCGGATTTGTTATCGTATTTAGGAATGAATTTTGCGATGACTTCGCCTTCTTCTTGTTTGTTTTCATACGAAAATGCAATCCAGTTTCTATCGGGCTTGTGCAAAATTACGGTTTCATAACAGTATGCGCTTAGAGCTGAAAAGCTCATCAAGGCAAGAGTAAATATAAAACATCTATTTCTAAACAATAATCCAAGCAGGTTTTTCATT
>JAVBRY010000030.1:0-5321 GCA_031547505.1 Candidatus Gastranaerophilaceae bacterium
AGACGCAAGGTAAACCTCACTGTCTACGTGTCCCATTCTGCCAACGAAGTTTCTGTTTGTGGTTGAAATTGCTCTTTCACCAGCTGCGAGTATTCCGGCATGCCCGCCAAGACAAGGTCCGCAGGTAGGGGTGGAAACCGCACCGCCCGCTTCAACAATTGTCTGTACGTAACCTTTTTCAATCGCATCAAGATAAATTTTCTGAGTGCCGGGGAACACAATCAAACGCACATCAGGGTGAACCTGACGGCCTTTGAGGATGTTTGCGGTTATTTCTAAATCTGTCAATCTGCCGTTCGTACAGCTTCCGATTACCGATTGGTCGATTTTCACGTTGCCTACTTGAGATATAGGTTTTGTGTTTTCAGGAAGGTGAGGGAATGCTACTGTCGGCTCGATTTGTGAGACATCATATTTGATGACTCTTTCGTACTCTGCACCTTCGTCACTTGTATAGAATTTGTAAGGACGAACCGAACGACCTTTCAGGTAGGCTTCTGTTGTTGCATCGGGAATGATGATGCCGTTTTTCGCACCGGCTTCGATTGCCATGTTGCAGAAGGTGAATCTCCCGTCCATGTCCATCTCTTCAATTACGTTTCCGCCTACTTCAAGCGTTTTGTATAATGCACCGTCCACGCCGATGTCACCGATTAAGTGGAGTACCAAATCTTTTGCGCTTACCCATTTGTTGAGCTTGCCGTTGAACTCTACTTTTATCGTAGATGGAACTTTGAACCATGTTTCGCCTGAGGCCATCGCACAAGCTAAATCTGTTGAACCGACGCCTGTTGAGAAAGCGCCGAGTGCACCGTATGTGCAGGTATGTGAGTCTGCACCGATGATTAAATCGCCTGCAGTTACCAATCCTTTTTCAGGTAAGAGCGCATGCTCAATACCCATTCTGCCTACCTCGAAGAAGTTTGTGAGCCCGTATTCTTTGGAGAATTCTCTAATCATCTTCACCTGTTCGGCAGATTTGATGTCTTTGTTAGGGACAAAGTGGTCAGGAACGAATATTACTCTGTCTTTATCGAAAACTTTGTTAAGACCGATTTTTTTGAATTCTTTGATTGCAACAGGTCCTGTGATATCGTTAGCCAGCGTAACGTCAACTTTAGCGGTTATTAAATCGCCAGCTTTGACTTCATCCAGTCCGGCATGTGCTGCGAATATCTTCTCTGTTATGGTCATTGGTCTTGGCATGTTCTTTCTCCTAAACTTCCCGTGAATTTTGGTTACAAAATTCAAACTTCCCTATTTATCCTATTTGTATAAAATTATTTTAATACAAAAGAATTAATACAACATTTTTGCTTCCCTCTTTATGTCATTCTGAGGGAACAACGTGACCGAAGAATCTCTGGATAAAAACCAAAGCCTGATCGAGGAGATTCTTCGCTTCGCTCAGAATGACAATAAAATTGATGAGGTACGCTTCTCGCAATGGCATTTTATTTTTGATAGAATTTAATGAGTCATCCTGAACTTGATTCAGGATCTGATGATTTACGGATTTGTAATCATTTCTGTATTTCAGAGTAAAAAGTGAAACCCACAGTGGGTTCATATTCCGCATCAAGTGCGGAATGACAGTAGGTAAAATGCAAAAAGAATTCAAAACACCCATAACAGGCAAAAGCGTATACATCGGTCCGGGAAGTGAAAAAGATATAATAATCCTAGCGCTGGAATCCAGCTGTGACGAAACGGCTTGTGCCATCGTAAAAAAACGGCAGAGAGGTCTTGTCTAATGTCGTCGCTTCGCAAATTAAAACCCACCAAATGTTTGGGGGTGTTGTTCCTGAGGTTGCAGCAAGAGAACACCTCGACGCAGTTAATATGGTAATCACTCAGGCGCTTGAAGAATCAAGCCTCAAACCTGATGATCTTACGGCAGTTGCAGCAACGGTAGGGCCGGGGCTTGTGGGATCATTGCTTGTCGGATTGAATGCGGCTAAAGCGTTTGCGGTAACTTATGACAAACCTTTTATCGGGGTGAATCACCTTAACGCACACGTTTGTGCAAACTATATTGATACTGATTTAGAACCGCCAATGGTAGCACTTCTTGTAAGCGGCGGGCACACACAAATTATTAAAGTCGATTCGTATACCGAGCAGGAAATCATCGGTGAAACCATTGATGACGCGACGGGTGAAGTATATGATAAGGTGGCAAGACTTATGGGGTTACCTTATCCGGGTGGTTTGAACTTGGATAAAATGGCTCAGACAGGCAACCCGAAAGCATATCCGCTCCCAAAAGCCAAAGTACCCGGCGAGTTTGATTTCAGCTTTTCGGGCTTAAAGACGGCTGTTTTGAATTTAACTAAAAAACTCACACAAAACGGTGAAGAATTACCTAAAGAAGATGTTGCCGCAAGTTTTCAGGAGTGTATAACCTCAACATTGTTCGTGAAAACACTAAAGGCGGCTGAAAAATACGGAATAAAACAAATAGTGCTCGGCGGTGGTGTGGCGGCAAACTCAGAGATAAGAAAAAAATTCTTTGCGCTGGAATCACAAGGGTATAAGGTTTTCGCACCTGCAATGAAATACTGCACTGACAACGCATCAATGATAGCCAGCGCTGCATATTTTTTGACCAATACAGAGGATTCACTTGAGGTAGAAGTATTTTCTCGCTGTAAGTAGCGTATTATCGGGGCCCTGTAGTTGTTACATATACGAAATATTGCAATAGACAGATAATAGTGTTAAGATTCATGTCTGAACTGCGATTAAATTGTATAGTTAGCACTAGGTTTGATATGCAGGAAATCTAGAATTTCGGAGGGTGACCCTTCTGACTTTTAAGCCCGTTTTATGTCATTACCATTAAATGGATTTGATTGCAAAAAGGGCGTCAAAGATTTACGGGGTCAGTTGACGATATGAAAAAACTTTTAGGGTAAAACGGTATTAGTATGGCTATAAGCAATAAAAAATTATCGGCAAAAGACAGATTGGTTCTTGCGCTGGACGTGGATTCGGTTGAAGAGGTAGAACGTTTAGTCACTACCTTGAAAGATTATGTAGGATATTTTAAGGTCGGACCTCAGCTTTTTACGTCGTGTGCGTATGAGGCTATCGATACGATTAAGCGCCATGGCGGCGAAGTTTATTTTGATATTAAATTCCATGACATTCCGAACACAGTCGCAAAAGCCAGCTCAAACCTTGTTAAAAGAGGCGTGAGCTTTTTTAATGCCCACCTTGCCGGCGGTTCGAAAATGATGAACACGATGGTTAAGGTTGCTCGTGAAACAGCCAAAAAATATAACCAGCCGATGCCGACAATATTGGGTGTTACTTTGTTATCCAGCTTTGGACAGAGAACACTAACAGAAGAATTGAACGTAAAAATGAATATCGATGAGTATGTTGCTCATCTGACGCATCTGGCGAAAGAGTCTAAAATCGACGGTATTATTGCAAGTGCAATGGAAGCCAGAAAAATAAGACAAGAATTTGATGATGACTTTATAATTTTATGCCCTGCGATACGCCCTACTTGGTCTGTTGTAAACGACCAGATACGGGTGGTGACTCCGGCTGATGCGGTGAGAGCGGGCGTTGACTTTATGGTGGTGGGCAGACCGATTACTTCTGCCGACAACCCTATCGTTGCAGCAAATATGATTCTCGATGAAATCGATGAAGCAATGAAATCACTTACTAACATATAATAAAATATTGCGGAGGTCCCATGATTATAGGTGTTCCTAAGGAAATAAAAAACGGTGAGAACAGAGTTTCTCTGATTCCAAGTTCCGTGAAAACCCTTGTTAACAATAAACACACAGTCTATGTTGAAAAAAACGCAGGTGCAGCGATAGGCTTTACTGATGAACAGTACGTTGAAGTCGGTGCAAAGATTCTCGACACAGCAGCTGAAGTGTTCTCAAAATCCGAAATGATTGTTAAGGTAAAGGAACCATTGGCGGCAGAATATGACCTTCTCAAAACCGGTCAGGTAATAATGACATATCTTCATCTTGCGGTGGATAAGAAACTTGCGGATATTCTGATTAAAAAGAAAATTACGGCCCTTGCGTATGAAACTATCCAAATGCAAGACGGCACATTGCCTCTGTTGACCCCTATGAGTGAAATTGCAGGTAAGATGTCTGTCCAAATCGGTGCAAGACTCCATGAAAGCTCGGGCATCGGGCATGGAGTCCTTATCGGCGGAGTTCCCGGGGTGCTTCCTGCTGAGGTTGTTATAGTCGGGGCGGGCATTGTAGGCTTGAATGCGGCTAAAGTAGCGACGGGATTGGGTGCAAATGTTACCATTCTGGATATTTCACCGTTAAAGCTTGCTCAGATGGATAATATCTTTAAAGGCAGAGTCAAAACAGCTATGTCTAATGAATATAACCTCGAAAAAGCATGTAAGTCTGCGGATTTGCTTATCGGGGCAGTATTGATTCCTGCGGCGTTGGCGCCGAAGCTGGTAACAGAAGAGATGGTTAAATCAATGAAGCCGGGCTCTGTTATAGTGGACGTTTCCATCGATCAGGGAGGTATATTCGAGACTATCAAAAAGGCGACCTCGATAGATAATCCTTGTTTTGTTGAGCATGGTGTTACGCACTACGGTGTGCCGAATATTCCGAGCCTTGTGGCGAGAACAGCAGCGGTTTCGTTGAATAACTACACATTGCCGTATGTGTTGAAGCTTGCGAATAAAGGATTTATAGCAGCTGTAAAAGCTTCTCCTGAGTTGTATAAAGGTGTAAACACCTGCCAGGGTAAGCTCACAAACATTGACGTAGCAAAAGCTACAGGGAACCAGTTCTCTGAATTGTCAATGTTGATTGGGTTTTAAGATTCAATATTAACATTTGTTAAAAAATCAACAAATTTCCTAAAGATAACTTCCATGCCGTCCGAAGTATAATATGTGGACAAAAGAAGGATGTGCGAAGTGCTTAGGGAAATTATCGACGGTGTAAACGATTTGGAGACAATGATGGTTGAATACTCAGAGATGGGTTCTTTTCTATTCAATCACAACAAGCTTTTTATGATTACGAGCGAAAACGCTTACAAAACGCCTGAATACAATCATCAGCCGTTTACTTTCAGGTACGGAAATTATCAGATTTCCGACTATATAAAAAATTATGTCTGACCCTAATAAGTGTTTTTTCGGAGTTCGGTAAGAAAGTCAAAGTGGCATTTTTGCCGGCTCCTATCCCCTAAAAATTTTATAACCAACCCCTTCCTGTCCCTGTGTACGGGACGCAATAGGTGCAGTAGGCGATATTTCGCCACAAAATTAATCTTTCCTAAAAAACTCCTTAATTATATTT
>JAVBRY010000145.1:0-6918 GCA_031547505.1 Candidatus Gastranaerophilaceae bacterium
TTTGAATCACACTATAATCTTGGCGTTGCACTTATTGAAGTTAATGAATACGAAGAGGCACAAAAATCCCTCGAAACTGCAGTAACATTGAAGCCTGACTTTGCAGATACATATTATTCACTTGGCATGGCGATACAGGAACAAGCATATCAATTAGCTAATCCTAAAGACGAAGAAGAGATTGATGAAGCTGTATCCGGGCTAAAAGTTACGGGCGACAAAAAAGAACTTTCAGACGATACAAAAGCACAGATAGTTGAAAAACTTAATCTTGCTATAGACAATTACAATAAATATTTATCCAAAAAGCCTGATGCAAAAGACAAAGAAAAAGTTGCATCTCAAATTGAGGCTTTGACATTGGAAATAAAAACGTATAACGCAGGAGCAGCAAGCGAAGTACAGTAATGCAATCACCCGAATCCTCGATAATTTTTTCAATCGGTAACTTCGATATCCATTACTACGGTGTGATTATGTTCTTTGCAATAATCACAGGCATGTTTGTCATGGCAAAAGTTGCCAGAAAATACTATCCTGATGTGGATAGAGAAATCCTTGTCGATATTCTGCCGGTGATAATCATCTCTGCAATCCTCGGCGCCAGATTGTATTATGTAATTTTGGACTTACATTATTATTCAAAGCACTGGGGAGAAATCTTCGCAATATGGAACGGCGGGCTTTCTTTGCATGGCGCAATCATCGGTGGAGTTCTTGCCGGATGGTTTTATGCTAATAAATACAATTTTAGCTTCTTAAAATACTCTGATATCTTTGCGTATGGCTTAATTATCGGTCAGGTAATCGGACGGCTCGGAAACTATTTCAACTGTGAAGCATTCGGAACCCCGACAACATTGCCGTTTGGTCTATATATCCCTGAAAAATTCAGACCGTTAGAATATATGAATTATCAGTATTTCCATCCGACTTTTTTGTATGAAATGGTTTGGAACTTATTTGTATTTTGTATCTTATTTTTTGTTATCCGAAAAATACCGAAAATCCAACCGGGAACGATATTTTTCAACTACCTTCTTTTTTATTCAATCGGAAGATTTATCATAGAAGGCATAAGAGTGGATAGCGTTTTAGATGTAGGCAACATCCCTGTAGCAAGAATAGTCAGCATGCTGATAATCATAGGCTCTGCATTCGGACTGTTTTGGGTCAATCGTGCGAAACCGATAGGTTAATGTTTGGAGGTCAGAGGCAATTCAGACTTAAGTCTTTATTTTAAAGACTCCATCAACATATCTGTTATTTCTTTAACCTTTTGCCTATATTCTGCACCTTCCCATCCCCTTACATTCATTTTATTTCCGAATAAAGATTTGCACGCAAAAAATGTTCGTTCTTTAGCAGAGTTGTTGCCTGAACCGAGGGTAATACTTTTTGTAGCTAGAATACCTTTATTATCATAGGCATATTCGACAACTGTACCTGTTTTAGGAAGAACTCGTTTAATAACACCATTTACAGGTCCTTTTAATACACTTGGTCGAATCATTACTTCACCTACACTTTCTTTAACCTATTTATATAAAGATGTTTGGCTCTAATAAATTGACTCGTAGACTCTATCCTATCCTATCCTATCCTATCCTATCCTATTGCTTAGTATAAAAGGGTTTTAGCTATTTTGAATTCGTGTTTACATTTGTTAATAAGCGACTAAAAATTGGCTGAAATTATATTGAAGCCTAATTTTTGTCGCCCCGTGCTTGACACGGGGTCTCCGACGAAGTCGGTCAATGACTTGATTTACGGGTGTAGCAACGTCCCCCCGGCCATATACGGAGCTTCACTTATTTTCTTGGCGAAACGACGATTACCTCGCACTGTCTGAGACCCTGAAAGGGTCGAGTTTGCGAGGTCAATGTTGAGTTTAGAAAATATTGAAGCGGAGTATCCGGTCGGAAGTTTTTGCGGGGCTTTTTGTTAAAAAGTCCCCCTGGACGGAGTCCCCGCCGGAGGCAAAGGTAATAAGTTAGGTTTGAAGGCTTTAAGCCTACAATTAGAGTTGATAAGATACCGCACAGCGTTAAATCATAATTACTTGCAACGCTTAGCTCTGCGGTATGACAAGAAGTTGGGTGATTCGGGGTGCCAAAAAATTGTAGGTCGGGATTACCATCCTGACAACATAATTATTCTACACAAACCTTATTACTCAACTGCCCGCAAGCGGCATCAATATCCGCCCCGCGTTCAAGCCTAATCGTAACTTTTTTCCCGGACTGCTCTAAGATGTATTTGAACTTGAGAACGGATTCTTTTAGTGGCTTTTGGTATTCATCAGTGTCGTTGGGGTTGTATATAATCAGATTTATGTTGGCTTTGATTTTCATTAAGAGCTTTGAAAGTTTTCTTGCACATTCGATTGTGTCGTTAAAATCCTTTATAAGTGTATATTCTATGGTGACTCTTCGCCCTGTGTCGCTGACATAGTTCTTTAGTGCACTCATCAAATCATCAAGCGGATATTTCTTTTCAATCGGCATAATAGTCTCTCTGAGCTCATGCTCGGGAGCGTGGAGCGAAACAGCGAGCGTAGGCTGAAAATCCATCTCTGCAAGCTTGTTGATTTGGGGTATAATCCCGCAGGTGGAGAGCGTTATGCGTCTAATGCCTATCTGAAAATCCGTGTTGAATATCTTTATTGCTTCAAGCACATTGTCCAGATTCAATAACGGCTCACCCTGCCCCATAAAAACAATGTTGGTGACTTTTAGCCCGGTATCTCTTTGGATTGTGAGCACCTGTTCAATGATTTCTTTTGCACTGAGATTTCTAACAAAACCCATCTTTGCCGTGGCACAGAACTTGCATCCTGCTGCGCATCCGACCTGAGAACTGACACAGGCAGTGAGATTTGAGCGATTGTCGAATCGCATAAGTACTGTTTCTGCACACTTGCCGTCAGGGTATTCTATCAGGTATTTTATAGTTCCGTCTGTGCTGACCTGTTTTTGTTTGACATTAACGTCTGTGATGACAGCCAGCTCTTTGAATTTTTCCCTTGTTTTTAAAGACAGGTCTGTCATTTCATCAAAGTTTGCGGCGGATTTTAAATAAATCCAATTGTGGATTTGTTTTGCACGAAACTTAGACTCACCTGTCGACTCGGTAAACCGGGTGAGTTCTTCAATATTCATTCCTGATAAAACTATCTTAGACATACTTGTATTTTATCTCAAAATAAAATAAATCTGCCATAATGTGCAAAATGGCTACTTCATATCACCTATTTTTGTTCAAATCTCTATTATAAACTTAAGAAACATGTTTTAATAAAATTGAGTCACTAGCCTGTAGGATGGGCTTCAGCCCATCAACATGAAACTACGGAGATGAACTTGAAAGAACAGTGTTCAAAAAAATATTTTTGCATATTCGGAGGCGGGGCGATTCGCGGCTTTGCATATTTGGGTGCAATGAGAGCCCTAAGAGAACTCGGTGTTGACGTAAGAGGCTTTGCCGGCTCATCTGTAGGAGCTGTATTTGCTACATATGCGGCGATTGGGATGGACGACTGCGAGATGAAAGATGTCTTTGCGGCGGTGAATTTTGACCTGTTTAAAGATATTCAAATCAACCTTGCAAAAAGTTTTGCCATAAGCAAAGGTGCATTCTATCTGGAATGGATACGCGAAAGTATCGAAAAGAAATTCTATGGCGAAGATTATGATAAAGGGAAAAACGACCCTGTCACATTCAAAGATGTAGACAGTGATCTTGTTGTCATAACCAGCAACCTCAACGGCTGCACACCTTTTATTTTTTCAAAGTATACCACTCCGGACTTTGAGATTGCTCAGGCGTTGAAAATTTCGACTGCACTGCCCGGATTGTTAGAACCGTTTGAGTTTGAAAATAGTCTTTTGATTGATGGCGATATGATGAAAAGCTGGCCGATGTGGCGTGTGAGCAATACTCTTTGCCCTGAAGACTGCAGGGTGTTGGAGTTTAGGCTTGAAGGCGGTAAAAATTGGGACAAAGTTAAAAACTCAATCGAATTTATGAATGCCGTGTTCTGTACGCTTTCGAACTTTGCCACAGACTACATAAAATCAGTCTATCAACCAAAAGACAAATTCGACTATATCGCAATAGATACGGATAAGGTTTTGCCTGTGGAGTTTACATTGCCTGAGGACAAACGGCACAAATTGATTGAAGTTGGCTATACGACCACTATGAAGTATTTTACGGAAACTCTGCTGAAAAAAAAGAAAATGCTTCTGCCCCATTATCAGGTGATTTTGGATAACCTGATAAAAGTCAAAAACCTGTTGGTCGACAAAAAAATAGAATCAGCAAGATGCCAGCTGTGTGAGCTTTTTGTCTACCTTTGTGAGAGCAAAAGATATATCGATTCACCAATTTATGATGAGATAGTTTCTTTTAAAAACTACTTCTTTTCACATATCGAAAAATCATTTTTCTTTAGCGGCTCGAAATTAAAAGACGCAAGACAAATCGAATTTTATTTAAACAAAATCAATCTGGAAGTCTTGAACAAATGCGTTGAAATTGAGGATTATATAACAGAGTTTGAAAAAACTTAAGCGTTCAAACAAAAGCTGTCATTGCGAGAAGGACGGAGTCCGCCGAAGCAATCCAGAGAAAATACTTTAATTTTAGTTTTAAAACATAAAACTTATAATAAAAGACTGTGTCATTCCTGCCTTCGCAGGAATGACACAAGAGGTGATAGGCTTAATCCACAACTTCCAGATTTATCATTTCAAACTTGTAGTCGTTACTTATCTTGCCTGTAATTTCCGGAATGCTTAAATCACCGCCTCTAATTTTGCCGCAAAGACAGTATGTGTCTTCTGATGCGTTCCATACATTTATTTTCACTACTTCAATATTATTATTTTCCAAATACTCTTTTATAGCTTGGGAGACACTTGTGTTTTCCATATCAAGCAAAATTCTTGATGTGTTTTTAATCAATCCGAATGCCCATTTCAATATAATAATACCGCCGACGATACCAATTATCGGGTCGAATTGGTATAGATGGAAAAGTTTGCCTAATAAAAGAGCTGTTATCGCTAATATTGAAGTAAGCGCATCTGTCAAAATATGCAAATATGCCGACTTAAAATTATAATCCTTGTGTGTTGACTTATATTCCATAATAAACAGGCATACAAGATTCACAGCGAGCCCTATCGTTGCAATTAAAATGGCATCGGAAAAAGCTATTTTGACAGGGTGAATCAGCCTGATAACTGATTCATAAATTATTCCTATCGCTGTCAGACCCAGAAATATCGAACTACTGAATGCGGCAAGAGAACTTATCTTTCCTGTTCCCATCGCAAAAAGCTCTGAGTCTTTGAACTTTCTTGTCAGCACGTAGGCAGCATAAGTAATGGTCAGAGCAAACGCATGGGTTCCCATATGCCAACCGTCAGCCAAGAGAGCCATTGAATGTGTGATATTACCTGCAACAATTTCAACAGCCATGGTTACCAGAGTTAAAACTATTACAACCAGTGTCTTGTTCTCATTATTTTGTATAGGGAAATGATTGCGAGAGTGTTTCATTTTTTTATTTTACTCTGCATTAATTTTGACTGAATTCATAAGGCGGGCTATTTGTTTTATTCTTGATGCTCAGGTCTTTTCTGGCACTGCTTCATCATAAATGAACACAGCTCTTTCGATGGCACATCTATAATGCTGTGAGCCTTTACCTGAGGCTTCGGGGCAGCTTGTTCGGGTTATGTCCATTTTTTCACAAGCTTGTAAACGCCGACTGCTATAATAGCAATCAAAAATATTATCAAAAGATGCTCTAAAAACAACTGCATCCGTTCGTTTAGATTTAATTTGAAGTTTTTCATAAGAGACTTATACACAACATAAAACTAATTCGCAAAATTATCGCCGCTCTACTCATTACGCCGTCCCGGGCGTTGTGTTATGGATGTATGAAAAATAAAAGTTTTACGGGATCTCATAAGAACATAGAGTGTAGGTTGGGTGTAACCCAACAAAATTACTTAAACCAATTTCCCTTCAGCTATCTTATGCACCTCAACATTCTTCAAATACTCGTCATCAAACAGCACCGTATCAACAGAAGTAATGATTGTCTGAGTTTCATCTCCGATGGCGTTTAAAAGATAATTCTGACGCACATTGTCCAGCTCTGCAAGAACATCATCAAGAAGCAGAACAGGTGTGTCAGCGATTTTTTCTTTTATGAGTTCAAGCTCCGCAAGCTTCAAACTCAAAACAATAGTCCTCTGCTGCCCTTGAGAGGCGAATTTTTTTGAATCAATCCTGTTTATAAAATACGAAACATCGTCCCTGTGTGGCCCCACAAGAGACTGTGCACGGATGATTTCTTCCATCTGGCGTTCTTTTAATTTCTCATCAAAAGCAAGCGCAATATCCTCAATACTCAGGTTTAAATCTTTCTCAAACTCAACATCTCCGAGTACTGTTGAGTTGTATTGAAGTGTTAGAGTTTCGTTCTCTGCTATGCAGGAGTGTTTTGCTTTGGCTATTTTTTGAAGCTCCTTCAAAAATTTCAAACGTAAAAATATTATGTTACTTCCTGAAACAGTCAGCTGTGTGTTCCAGACTTCGAGCATGTCTTTGCTGCAGTTAAAGTTGCCTTTTATTTCTTTGAGATAGTTGTTTTTTTGAGTTCTGATTTTGTTGTATTTTGAGAGTCTGTCTAAGTATGCCGGATAAATCTGGCTTATCGCTAAATCAAGCCAGCTCCTTCTGTCGTCAGGTGCACCTCTTAATAAAAGCAGGTCATTTACGGAAAAGGATACAACACAAAGGTTTAAGCAGAATTCCGACGACTTTCTTTTTTTGACACTGTTGACTGTGATTTCTTTCTTTTTTGGAGGATTGATGAGGACTTCGAGTGTAATATCA
>JAVBRY010000236.1:0-10945 GCA_031547505.1 Candidatus Gastranaerophilaceae bacterium
TCAAATTTAATGTTCGGGAATTTAAACTTAGATATAGCGATGAAAAATATCATTTGGCCTAATATACTGTGCGGGTTTTCGTTCAGTTTATTGATGATTCCATTGATGACACTGTCTTTTGCGACTTTGAAAAACAATCAGATGACAAATGCCTCAGGTCTTTTTAACCTTGCAAGAAGCGTCGGAGGAGCAATCGGTACATCAATCGTAGCGACAATGATATCCCGTATGGCTCAAGTTCACCAGACCCACCTTGTGAGAAATCTCACCTATTCAAACCCTGCTTTTGTTGAACAAATGGCAGCGATGCAAGGGGCGCTGGCTACATACTACGGACAGTTTGTCGGGGAACAAAAAGCATACTTTATTACATATATGCAATTGCAGCAGCAGTCGAACTTGCTTGCGTTCATGGATTGTTTTAAGATATACGCTGGAGCTTTATTTTTGCTCACTCCGTTTGTATTTGTATTCAAAAAAGTTAAGTATAAAGCTAAAAAAGAAGAAGATATGGGGGCGCTACATTGACGGTAAAAGAATTACTTATGGAAAAAGAGTATTCCATAAAATACTACGACCAGAATATTAAACAGGATTTAAAAGAATCTTCACTATTGAATTTTATGCAGGACATAGCCACTATCAGTGCCGAGAGTCACGGGTTCGGACCTACTTATGTTTTCACAAACAACTATGCATGGTTCCTGCTCAAATACCATATCGAGATATATTCGTCTTTAAGAGCTGCGGATTCTGTAGTTTTGACAACAGAACCCAGAGGCGTCAACAGGCTGTTTGCGTATCGTAATTTTGGTATTTATAACAAAAACGGCAAAAAAATCGGCGCTGCTTCAAGCCAATGGGCGCTGATTGATATGACGGCAAAGAAAATGCTCCCGATAGAAAAGCTCTGGGAAGCTATGCCTAAGTATACGAAAAGGGATGATGATTTTGATTTTGAAAAAATCCCTGCACCTGAAAAAGTTCAGTGTACAAAGGAATTCGAAGTTAAGTTCGATGACATCGACGTAAATCAGCATGCGAACAATTCAAACTATATAATCTGGGCATTGGAAACTATCCCACACGAGTTCAGGATGAAAAAGAACATAACAACATTCGATATCAACTACAAAAAAGAAACGACTATGGGCACGAAGGTTATTTCGCAGGTTGAGCTTTTCGACAGCAACACGACCATACATCTTCTCAAAGATGCTGCCACGGATGAAGAGCTTTGTTCGTTAAAGCTTGTGTGGCAGGATGAAGATTGATATTGATGGTAGATATCATTCGGCTATGCAGAAATCTATAAACTTCACGTCATTCTGAGGACAAAGTCCGCACTTGTTCAAGTATCCTGATTCGTATAACTCCTTTGTCGTTAACGACTCAAGCAAGAATCTCTGAATGAAAGCTTGTTACTCAACCCAAAGATCCTTCGCTACCGCTCAGGATGACAGTAAGGTTAATGTGATTCTCTGGATTGCTTCGTCGTTCACTCCCGCTTCGCGAGCAAGCGCAATGACGGACAAATTGATAATTTTTAATATCAACAGAAAACAAAAACCCCCGCTTAAAATTAAGCGGGGGTTTTTGAAATCTAAAATATAAATATTTGTCATTCCGCACTTGATGCGGAATCTGATGGTTTATGAATGTTTTTATTGTTTCTGAATATCAGAGCTTAAATACAACTATTTTAAATCTTCAGATACCGGGTCAGGCCCGGTATGACATTTTTTAGTAAGATTACATCTAGCCACCGATTACAGGCGGGTTAAATACTCTTGCTGCGAGGTCTTTATCGAATTGAAGCAGTGCGTTTGCGTCAGTTCCGATAAGTTTCAATTTACTTACCAAATCATTTGCAGTAGCTTCTTCTTCGACCTGTTCATCTATATACCATTTCAAGAATGTCATAGCGGCTCTGTCTTTTTCTGTTTCAGCTGTATCAGCTAAAGCCCATATCAAAGACGTCACATATTCTTCGTGTTTGAGAACTTCTTCAAACACATGGAGCGGTGAATTCCAGTTGTGAGGCGGCTTGTCTATTTGCTCTAAAGCAACCCTTCCGCCTCTGGAGTTCAAATAGTCAAACATACCCATAGCATGTGCGAGTTCTTCCTGGTATTGGATTTTCATCCAGTTTGCAAGCCCGAGAAGACTCATATCTTCAAGGTATGCGCACATAGACAGATATAAATATGATGAATAAAATTCAGCATTTATCTGTTTGTTAAAAGCCGAAGCCATATTGTTGTTAATCATTTTCTGACCTCCATAATCCGTGTAAATTACATAATGCTCTGGCTACTATTTTATCACAGTCACAAGGGAACTCCATCATCGGATGTTCATGCGGCTGTAAAAACTTACGTTTCATATATTTCATATCCGGTGACATTACCTCAATGAATTCAATATAGTGGTCTTCTTCCATTGGATGCGGCTCTGATCCCACTTTAACAAGCACTTTGCCGTTATCCAATTTTTCAATCACAGGCACATGTTTTTCCTGGCTTGCATCTACCGTATTAGCTTTATAAAGCACCATTGGTTCTCCGCAGCAGTTAAGCACACCAACGCCTGAATGCAAAACTTCCACGATATTTTCACAAGTTTTACATTTATAAATTTCCATTAATTCTGCCATAATTTTCTCCTATTACGTACACGTAAAAGGATACCTTCATGGTAGCTAAATGTATATTACCCGCCTCGATATATTTTCAAATTATTCTATGATATATTTATGTAGATTCAAAGATTTGAGAGGATAGAAGATGAAAAAGTCAGTAAAAGTCGGGTTGTATATTGCTATTACACTAGCGTTAGCGTTAACTGTTATTTTATTAGTGAAAACTATGACAAAAGACTATTCGGAGAATTTATCCCTAAGCTGTAAAGAGGTTCTCTCACCTGAGTGTCAGGAATATCTGATAATTATAACCAAGGATAAGAAATTTGAAGAAGCTATAAACATACAGGGAGTCAGAATTTGGGAAAATGAAAAACTTTTAAACAGCACAAAAGTAAAAATCCAAGACAAAAAATGGCTGGATATGACGGCAGCTGATATTGATAAAAAGTTTGCAGAACTTCAAGCTCAAGCACCTCCTAGAACACTAAATAAAGACGGCAACCCTATATTCGAGCAGTTTGAAAAAGACTACAGCTGGATTCTCGACAACAATGAAACTTTACGAGACATAATTATGGATATACTCGTAGTTTCAACCATTCAGCGAAAAGAGCTGAAAGATAAAGAAGGCGCATTGAATACTCTGAAGCAAGGCCAGAAAATTCTGGATCAAAACAAATATTGTGAACAATATGATGAGTATGCAGCCTTAATCAACCGTAATATAGAAAAAGCCAACAATCTATAAGCCCATGTAACAAACCTTTTCGCAAAACCTTGAAAGTGTATTAATTATAATTTCATCGCATTATAATATTAAAACAGATTATATTGGGGAATGAATAGGTTGGCTACAAGTCTTGTAAAAACGAGTGAGGGAAAATTGCAGAAACTGCCTCCGCAAAGTGTAGATGCGGAAGAGGCAATTCTTGGCGCGATTTTAACCAATCCTGTCAGCTTAAACAAAGTATGTGACATGATTAAGCCAGATAGCTTCTACAAACCTGCCAACAGGTTTATTTATGATGCGGTCCTATACTTGTTTGCCAAAAACCAGGCTATTGATATAGTTACTGTTTCAGAGCGCTTGAGCGAATCTGACAAACTCGAGATGGTCGGAGGAAGAGCATATATCAACGACCTTGCGCTGAATGTCGTCACAACAGCAAACATTGAATATTATGCAAAAATTGTTCAAGAAAAGTCCATAAAAAGAAGTTTGATTAATGCCGGTTCTGAAATTGTAGAGATGGCGTATGACAATCACTCTACGGAAAAAACGCTCGATATAGCCGAAAAATTAATCTTCAATATCTCACAGCAAAAAACATCAACCGACCTTGTCGCGGTAAAAGACCTTGTCTTGACCAGCTATGAGCAGATTGAATACAGATATAACCACCGTGATGAGCTTATCGGGGTGCCGACAGGTTTTTATGACCTTGATATGATGACCTCAGGGCTTCAAAAATCAGATTTGATTATCCTTGCGGCACGTCCGTCTATGGGTAAAACCGCATTCGCTCTAAATATGGCACAAAATGTTGCCCTCAGGGGAAATAAGGCTGTTGCTATATTCTCACTTGAGATGCCTAAGGAACAGCTTGTTCAACGTATGCTTTGTTCAGAAGCGGAAGTTGATACACAAAGGCTTAAAACAGGTCTTATGCAAGCGAAGGACTGGGAAAAACTTACTACGACAATGAACGCTTTTGCTGACGCTCCGATTTATATCGATGACTATGCAGGTGCAACAGTTATGGATATTCGCGCAAAATGCAGACGTCTTGCTATGGAAGAAAAGAATCTCGGGCTTGTTGTAATCGACTATTTGCAGTTGATGGACGGTTCTTCAATGGCAGGAGACGACAGAAACCAGCAGATTTCCGCTATTTCAAGAGGATTGAAGACTCTGGCGAGAGAATTGAGTGTGCCAATTATTGCACTGTCACAGCTTTCACGTGCGGTTGAATCCCGTTCTGACAAGAAGCCGATGCTCTCAGACTTGAGAGAATCAGGCGCAATCGAGCAGGATGCTGACCTTGTAATGTTTATCTATCGTGATGAATACTACAACAAAGAAGACACCGACAACAGAGGCAAGGCAGAGCTTATTCTTTCAAAACACAGAAACGGTCCTGTCGGAAATGTTGACCTGCTGTTCCAGGCGAACATCACCAAGTTTAAGAATGTTACAAAGACAAATGTGTTTTAGTGTTGTGTTGGGTTAGCAATTTGATGGGCTAAAGCCCATCCTGCCTGCTCATCCTGCAAGCTGTCTTCATAAGTCAGTGTAAACCTTTGTAAATATTTTCTTATTTAAACAATAACTTTTTTCTTTTCGGTTTTTAGAATAATCACCATATTAAAATCAAAAAGAGAAGGAATTAAGTATGAAAATTACCCAAGTCAGACCGAATTTTACAGCAAATAATATCCAATCAAACAAAGTTCAAAAACAAGTAAGTTTTGGTGAACGAGAAAAAACAAGTACACTAAAAAATGCTGCTGTTACAGCGTCAATTGTATTAGCCGGTTACGGAATAACAGGATGTGATTCAAACCCCAAGACACAACCGAGATCAACCGATGCCGAGCCTTATGATCTTTCCGCTGCAGTCACAAAAGAACCGGGTGATAGTAAGTCAAGCTATGAAAAAAGGCTGAAGACTGCTGTTGTTGATTTTGTTGCAATGAACGGTGATTATCGTATCGGGGATAAATGGTATTCACAAAAGTTCGGAGTGTTGGAAAACAAGACCGGTAGTGACCTTACTGCAGTGAAATATAACGCAGACGGCAAAGAATTGATAAAGGTATACTATGGTACTGCCGATGAATTCCCGGTATCTTATGAAAAAGAATATGACAGTGGCGGCAAAAAAATAAAACTTGTGGCCACCGATCGATATGGAAGCGGATCACACTACTATAAGTATGATAAAGACGAAAATAATACAGAAACAAACAGTGTATACAGAAATCGTGACGGTGAACTTGTTTCTCAGAACCAATCCAAATATGACGAAATCGGAACGCTCATTGAAGAAAGAATAACCGACAAAAACGGCGAAATAACTTATCACTATAAAAACGAGAGAAAATACGATTCTAAAGGAAATTTGATCAAAGATACCGACACATACACGGGTCACGAAGACGGACTGGTTTCAAAACAAGCAGAATATAACTCTCTGGGCAATATAGTCAAAGAAACAACCACATACGCAGATCACAAAAAAGGGTTGCTCTCTGAACAAATCGAGTATAGCTCACGCCGCGATAAGACTAAAGAAGAAACCGTGTATGACGACGGAAGAAGTATAACTGTGTACTACAACTCCATCGGCAAAAAAGCTAAAAAAATGGAAAAACACGAAGACGGCTACCTTACCATAACCGAATATGGCCCGAGAGAAGCCGTTACGAAAAGAACAGAAAAAGATTCTGACGGAAGAGTATTTTATGTACAGGTGACTGATGTCGACAGAAAAGGCAACACAATCAGATCCAGAGAAACACAAGATGGCCACACAAAATACTACGACGAAGACGGTGAACAAATAACAAAAGATGACTATAATAAATTAAAATAGCAAGTACGCCTATCTTCAGCTCACCGACATAAACTGTGCGATTCCTTTACCTCTCACAAAACTTGCCATTTAGGCAACTTTTGCTCGGCAGAGTACAGGAATGACACGTATATTATAGATAATTATCACCTAATCTTCTAACAGCCTCTGATACTCTTTAACAAGCGCTTCAGCTCCGGGGCAGATTTTTATAAAGTTCCAGGGCAGATTGCGCTCAACAGGGATTTCATCTGTGGCAAAGTAGTCTGACGAAGGCAGGAGTTTTTGCTTATGCATTTTTTTGTATACCTGCTTAAAAGCACCGAGGTTTCCGCCTTCTTTATAAAGTTCAACAAGGTATTGCCCTAAACGTCTATCCCCTCTTGAAATCAACGCCTGATAATAATCCCACATAGCGCTGGAGCAGTTTATTTTTATACCCAGTTTGTGGAATTCTTTTTTCAGGTACTCATATTTTTTCTCTAGAGTTTTTGTGTCTTCTCTTTTACAGAACTGAAACGGCGTATGAGCTTTGGGCACAAAGGTCATAAACGAATATGAAAAGTCAAACCCCTTGTATGTCTGCTTCAGCTTTTTGGCAAGCTGTATAAGTTCTTTTATGTCTTCTTGCGTTTCAGTCGGATGTCCTATCATTGCATAGATTTTTATACCCTGAAGACCATTCTCCTGTGCAATTTTTATCGTTTTAAATATCTGGGATTCGGTGAGGTTCTTATTGATAAGTTTTCTCAAACGCTCTGACCCTGCCTCGATAGCTATAGTCGAATTCTTCTGTCCACAAGCCACAAGTGTTTTCACCACAACAGGCGAAATTGCATCTGCCCTTAAAGATGATACTGACATTTCTAACTCAGGTATCTCTTTTTTCTTTTCTAAGATGTGTTCTGATATCTTGTCAAAGTCAGGGTGTGCGGTGATGAGCGCACCTAAGAGTGCGATTTTGTTTGTATATTTCAGTCCAAAATCAATACATTCGATAATTTTTTCATAATCCACAAACCTTGTCGGCAGATTCAAATACGACGCAAGGCAGAACCCGCATCTTTGAGAGCAGCCGCGTGCTATTTCAACTATATAGGTGTTTGAGAAATAACTTCCCTCACTCAAAACCGATGTTGTGACACAGTCTTTGAGCTGTGCAGTGATTTTGTGCACCTCTAAAGGCTTACCGTTCATCATTACGGTATTTGTTTTTGTATCAAACTCTGTCATTGACGGTACATAGATACCTTCAATCGTCGAAAGCTTCCTTAAGAGTTCAGGTTTTGGCAATTCTTTATTGTCTTTGATAAGGTCGATTATGGTTGTGTCCATATTCTCCGAATCACCGATGATTATGAAATCAAAGAAATCCGAAAACGGTTCAGGATTCGCTGTCAAAACAGGGCCGCCTGCAAAGATAATCGGATGACTTTCATCCCTGTCTTTTGAGCAGAAGGGGATATTATGCTTTTCAAGAATCTTGAACATTCCCAAAAAATCTATCTCAAACGAGAATGAAAAACACATCAAATCGACCTGACTCGCAGGGATTTGGGTCGTTTTTGTGTCGGTAAAAATCCTTTCGACGAAATAATCTTTTCTCTCATCAAGGGTTTTGAATATCGCCTGATATCCCAGTGACGACATTCCAAACGAATAGATAGCAGGAAACGCAGCCCAGATATTTATTTCGGGTTGTTTGTCCAATGGTCTGTCGTAGAGAAAAATTTCACTCATTGATAATCCTACCCTTAAATCTTACCCTTAAAGCTCATCATTCATAGTTTTAATATAGACTTCTTCAAACAGTGTAACCAAAACTGCAGCTATAGCTGGAGCAAGGATTACTCCGATTACACCGAGCAGTTTTGCCGCAAAAACAAAGGAGAATATGACTATCAACGGGTGCAGTTCCATATATTTCGAGAAGAAATATGGCTTTGCCCAGTTGTTTTGAACAAATTGTGCGAACAAAAACACAATTATTGCTAAAACGCATATCAACACCCCTTTTGGGAATGCAATAATTAGTATCAACACGCCTGTAATAATCGGACCGACAATAGGCACCAAATCAAGTACAGCCGAAATGAACCCGAGAAATATCGCATAATTAACTTGTAAAAGTCCGAGTCCGATGGCAACAACAATACCTAATATTGTATTGCAAAGAATCTGCGCCGAAACATATCCACCTACTTTTGTTTCCAATCCGTCTATTACCTTTGATGCACGGTATCTCATTGAAGAAGGGAAAAGTTTTAATGTAACTTCTTTAATTTTATCTCTGTCGTTTGAAAAGAAAAACACGATAATAGCTACAGTCACGAGGATTGTAATTGCTCCAATAAGGTTCATTGTAAAGTTTATCGACTTATCAACAACTTCCTGAGCAATTTTTGAAGAGCTTGTTAATTCCGTGTCAATGTTAAAGAATTGTGAAAGGCTATGTGAGCCAATTTTTAAAGTATTCAAATGAGCTTCAAGATTTTGTACCTGCTGCGGGAGTTGAGTTATAAACTCTTTTATCTCTCTTATCGCCATTACAACGATTGGAGTAAAGACCCCTATCATAACAACTATAACCGCCAAGATAACCAAAATAGTAGCAACTGCTCGAGGCAACTTATTCGATAATTTATCTACCAATGGGTTTATTGAACAAGCGATTACATAACTCGCAAATATTAAAAGTGCTATGTCTGTCATTTTGATGATACAAAATATCAAGAACAGTATAAATACTAAAAAACTTATATTTTTTGTTGTAAAGCAGCTCTTAAAGTCCATAACTAATTTCCTTTCCTCAGTGCCTCTTAATGGCTTTAATTCTACTATAAATTTTTATTTATTGATACAGTCTATTGTTACAGGGAGATATTTAAAACAAAAACTAAATCTCTGCATAGATTATAGATTGCTCCTCCTAGGCACCTTTCAGGCAACCCAATAACATATTGTTATTAGATTTTTGTTTTTTGAAGAGATTGTAGTTATTGTTTTTGGGTGAGCCTGTTGCCTTCGGGTGAGAGATTGCTGTATTTAGGGTTGGTTAAGGCTATGTGTATTGGGTTGCCTGAGAGGTGCTGTCTCCCCCGCTAAACATATAGACAGTTACTTACCGAGATTTAGTTTTTGTTTTAGCTCATGCTATTAAGCATAAAAAAAACAGGGCTTTCACCCTGTTACTAATGTTTCAACTGTAAAGTCCTTTTATACAGCTTTCATTAGTGTTTCCTCAAGTTTTCCGGAATAAATTTTTGCCAGTCCTGTTCCATGTTCTGGATAAAATTGTGCGCATCAAGAACATCATCCAGCCCGATAGGCGGCGGACCTTCTTGTATTTCCAATGTTAAATCAGCATCTTTATGTTTTTTTGCCTTCATCGAACATTGCCCGAAGAACGCCGTACCAAAGCTCTTGCCGCAATTTGGGCAGGTGATTTGGATTACAAAAAGGTCTTCTTCTTTTCGCATTACCTTGATGGCGTCTTGTGTAAAATCACTTTTACACTCAGAACAGCACATATTTGAAAAAAGTTTTCCGATTAATTTCTTATTCATAACATCCTCACTATTATAATTTAAATTGCTTTTAAATACATCTTTAGTTTGATTTTTCCGGTCTTTTACCCTCTTTTGTGTTTAAAATTTTAAAAAACGGGCACTGTATACATGTAAGTAGTCAAAGATGGAAAAGGTGTATCATGGAAATTATAAGTTTAGCAGCGTTTGGATTATTGATGTATTTGGCGTTCATTGCTGTGCCTACATTTATTGAAGGCAAGGCAGCGCAGTAGTACATTAATTTCTCATAAACAAAATGCTCTTGTGTTCTCACGGGGGCATTTTGACTTTTTTAACCGCATATTTTTAAGACGAAAATTCAAAATGAAAAGTTCCCGAATGGACAAAAACTACAGCTCAACAATAACAATTATTAGTTTTTATTTTGTAAAGATAAAAGACCGCTCCTCCTAGGCATCCTTAAAACAACCCAATAACTTATAGTTATTAGATTTGTGTTTTTTTGAGGAGATTATAGTTATTGTTTCTGAGTGAGCCTGTTGCCTTCGGGTGAAAGATTGTTGAGCTTGGGTTGGTTGAGAGCTATGTGTATTGGGTTGTTTTAAGGGTGCTGTCTCCCCCGCTAAACCCAAAGATTGTAATCGATTGAGCTATAGTTTTTGTCTGAATTTAAAACCTACTTCCCGTAAATAGCTTTGAGGGTGTTGGCATCTCTGTTTGAAGCGTGAGAACCTATTATATCCGTATTCGGGTACATCACATCGTTGTTATTCGAGCTATGACCGTCAATCCCCAATGCGTGCCCGATTTCATGTAAAGCAGTCGGGTAAATCTGCGCGTTGGTTAAGGTTACATTATTTTCGTTCTTGTACACAAGATAAATTTTGGCTTCTTGTATGTTTTTACCGACTATTTTCCATTCACACAGTCCAGCTTTATCTCCGCCGGCGACCGGCTGTTTTTTATCAACAAAATAAACTTTTATCCGGCCTTGAGATTCCGTTTGCGTCAGGGTAAATCGGACCAAACCTCCTGTAGCCGTATACCATTCACTAAATGCCTTAAGGACAGTTTGCGAGTAGGGGCTTGGTTGTACCCAAATCCTGACAGGCATATTTGCCCAGCGTATATTTGAGCTCAATTCAGAAACATAGTTTCCATAGTCTTTTTTAGGAGCAGATGCAGCATTGGCTTTG
>JAVBRY010000111.1:0-2645 GCA_031547505.1 Candidatus Gastranaerophilaceae bacterium
AGGCAAATTTGAGACTGGTAGTCAGTATAGCTAAAAAATATATAGGACAAGGTGTCTTGTTTATGGATTTGGTTCAGGAAGGCTCAATGGGCTTGATGAAAGCTGCTGAAAAGTTCGACTACTCCAGAGGGTTTAAATTCAGCACCTATGCTACTTGGTGGATTAAACAATCTATCGTGCGTTCAATTTCTAACCATTCACGCACAATCAGAATCCCAGTCCATATGTCAGATAAAATCAGATTGTACAAAAGAACAATGCTTGAGTTGAGTTCAGTTCTGGGCAGAGAACCCAGCGATGAAGAAATGGCTAAGAAACTCGGCTTAAGCGAAAAGAAATTTACTAATATTAAACAGGCGATTTTCAAAGACCCGATAAGCCTTGATACACCTATTGCAGAGGATTTAGTACTTGAGGATTATGTTCCGGATGAGAGCTACAAACGCCCGGATAAAGCGATTCAGTCAACTCACATGCATCAAGATGTAATGGAAATGCTCGATATACTGAACGAACGGGAGAAGAATATTCTCATCAGCCGATTCGGATTAGACGGAACACACCGAAAAACTCTCGAAGAAATCGGGATGAATATGGGGTTTTCAAAAGAAAGAATTCGCCAAATCGAAAACATAGCAATCAGAAAGCTTAAAGAAAAGAAAGAAATCAAACATTTGAAAGAATATTTAAATTAATAAGCACAGCAGATTAATTAAACTCCTTAGTGACGCTATTTGTTGCAAAATCTTTTTTATTAAAGGTTTTGCATTTTTTTGCCTATATTATGATTAAACTTATTTCGTAGAGGCATAAGGTAAAATAGTGATATATTTGATTTTCTGATGTAACAATGTTCTCCCCGACCATATACGTAGCTTCACTTATTTTCTTGGTGAAACAACGATTACCTCGCAGTCTGAGACCCTGAAAGGGGCGAGTTTGCGAGGTTAATGTTGAGCCTAGAAAATATTGAAGCGGAGTATCCGGTCGAAAGTTTTGCCTTCTTTTGTCAAAATTTTAATTTTGTACAAAATGGCCTCACGAAAATGCTTTAGGCTGTAAAGTAGGGTGGGTTATAACCCACCAGCGTGATTAATAAATAGTGAGTTGCGGGGCTTTTTGTTAAAAAGCCCCCCTGGACGGAGTCCCCGCCGGAGGCAAAGGTAATAATTTAGGTTTGAAAGCTTTAAGCTTGCAATTACAGTGGGACAGATCCTGAATCAAGTTCAGGATGACGTGATTATTATATTAGTTACGCACAGTCAAATTTCGCTATTATTTCATTGTTAATGCGACAAATTTCTTGAACAAGGAAGTAAATTTTCCCGGCATCCTCTCCTTCTTGTACACAATATTCGCAATATCCTGCTAAAACATCTAATACATCTTTATTTTCATATATCAAAGCTTCTATATCCAAAAGTTTTTTAAAATCTTTCGTCACAATTATTCTCCACAATTTATTTATGAAATTATTGTCTCTTAAATTGTCTGAATCTCAAAACAGTGGCACTGTTATTGCTGAAAAAATCGCCCACATCTTTAACTTATAAAGTTCAAAGCTCACAATTACAGTTGGTCAGATCCTGAATATTTCAAGACTAATTAAAAATAACCAGTTTAGTGCTTCAGGATGACAGCAGAGTACATTTGGGTTACCGTCAATTATTACAATTTCGTTACAATTATTTCCCTAAAAAGCAATTTTTTCATGTAGATAACGTTTATATAAGTAAGGGATATAAAGGGATTACAATTTTATAGGGAGACAAGGATTATGGCAGTTGGACCAAGAGACTACATTGACCAATTATTGGTTAAAAAGTACGCAGATGAAAAAGTAGACAATCACGAGATTGCAAAATTGGTGGAAGCTGAAAAAATGCTCGGAGCAATGAGCGATTTTTCAAACATGCACAGAAATATGATGACTCTGCAAAATAAATTAACTAACTTCTGTTCTTCATTGAACCAGAAATCTGTTCGTTACAGAGCTTCAAGATTTGCTACTGCTTAGTTTTTAAAGCACGGCAATTAAATAAATTTTATTGTACAATCTCTTTATGAAAGAGACCTTTGCATCCACAAAAGAAAATTCGCAGGTGACCCCATGGCGGATTCCGGCAAGTGCAGAGTCGAGGCAACGCCGAGCGAGCACGTCCGGTGAGGCAAAACCACACTTTTGCCGAACTGCCGGTAATCCAAGACAGACTTTAGCTCTACAAAAAATGGGAGTCGGTTAACAAAATGAAAAAAATTATCCTGGCGTCCCAATCGCCAAGACGGCGAGAACTGCTGAAAGACCTGAAAATTGATTTCACTTCTATATCCCCCGATTTTGATGAGAAAATCGAAACAGATGAATTCAGCGAACAAATTATCGAAACAATTGCATATAATAAGGCGCTCTCTATAGTTGATAAAGTCAATCCCGACACCCTTATCCTTAGTGCCGACACTGTAGTTGTTCTTGATAATAAGATTCTTGGGAAACCAAAAGACAAAGAAGAAGCATGTAATATGCTCAAGTCATTGAGCAACAAGACTCACAAAGTTGTTACTTCGGTGAGTCTTTTTGATGTTCAAACGAAAAAAACATTGACCTGTTCGACCACGAGTTTCGTTACTTTCAACGAACTCTCGGA
>JAVBRY010000057.1:0-3989 GCA_031547505.1 Candidatus Gastranaerophilaceae bacterium
TGATGAAATTTATAAAAAAATAAACTTTGAATCCGTTAAAACTTTCTCACAGCTCCCTTCTGAGAAATTTATTTTTATCTCATCCACCGATGTCTACGGCATAAAGGATTTTAACGGCGAGGATGAAGACTCACTTGCCTATGAAACAAAGCCCTTGAGTCCGTATCCGAAATACAAAATTCAGGGTGAAAAATGGATAAAGAAAAATATTGAAAAAAATAAATATGTGCTCATCAGACCGGCTGCTGTTTGGGGTAATGGTGACAAGACTCTTTTAAGACGTGTAGTAGGCTTCTTAGACGTATCACCGTTTATTGTAAACTTCGGAAAATGGCACGGAGAAAACCGTTGGCCGCTTGCAAATGTTGAAAATGTTGCCAAGGTCGTTTATACAACTGCAATTTGCGACGACTTTAACGGCGAAGCGATAAATATAATTGATGAGAAAAAAATCTCGATAAATGAATATTACAGACAGACAGGGAAACAATACTTCCCTGAAAAAAACTTTAAATCAATAACATTACCGTTTTGGCTTGGTAAAACAATCGGAAAGATATCAACTACCCTTTCAAATTTGCTTGAACGAACAACGGAGCTGTTTGATCCGACTTTTTATTCGGTTCATCACGTCGCCTGCAATCTCGATTTCAGCTGTAAAAAACAAAATAAGGTTTTAAGAAAGTATGAAGAATTGAGCCGCCATACAGTTTAATAAAAACCAAGAAGCTCCAGAACTTAACATACGCAGTTGCGAAGCATTGCAAATTGCCGTGTTCTTTTGTTTGGCAAAGTACCGACTGTTTTTAATAAAAAACCAAAATGGTTGTATATATTCACATTAGTATCTTTTTGGGTCTCAAGATAACATTCAATTTTTTGTGAATCTGCCCAGTTCAAAACTGATTTCATAATTTTTGAACCCAGCCCTTTTCCTTGTTTGTCAGGTGAAACTCCGAACATAAAAAAGTACCAGCTGTCTGTGGATGCAATTGTGTTACGCATTTTAATGCAATTTTTTTCATATTCAAAAGACCTGAAGGCTACTCCTAATCCCTGTGTAAGTATTATTTTTAATGCCCCTGCTTTGATACATTCCCAGATAGATAAATCAGCATTTCTAACCGGTGCAATAGTAATAACGCCGTCTATATTTTCGCTCTCAGCAAACATATGCATTTTATTATATGCGGCTTTATAAATCATTAAATAATAATTGTATAGAGATTTATAGGTTAACTTGGAAGACAATAGAAATTTAGTGCCTTCATCATTTATAAATGCCTTAGCTGCAACTTCAGCACATCTTTTTAAATCTTCTTTTTTAATTTTATATAATCCGTCTATGGTAAGTTCTTCTTTTTTCATAATCCCATCCTCCCAATACAGCAACATTATAGTCTTTTGTTTTGAGATAACCACAAAGTCCAAAAGATAGTCTAGGCAGCTTACTCTCCTTGGCGTGGATAAAAAAAATAATGCCTTATATATTTAAGAAAAAGCTGCTTCAAAATTATTAGAAATGAGGACATATAAATGACTAAAGCCGTGCTTAAATACAGCGATAGCTTGGCTGTCGGTTCAAATATTGTAACTATGGAAATATACTTAAACTCTAAAGACCTTCCGAAAGATTGGGAAGATAATATCGGAGATAATCTTTATCTGAAAAGAAGTTTTTTGGAGCTGATTGAACAGATAGACGACTCCGAAAAATCTTATTATGTTTTTAGAACCCCTCAAGGTAAAATAGACACACAGTTTTTAGTCAGCAAAACTATTGATAATAATATCGCTATGTTTACACCTTTTAAAATACCCGTGATTTTGAATGCTGTTTATTTTCCCTTCTCTCTTTCAAAACCAGCCGGAATCTTCGGGAATGAAACAAAAGGAGAAGCTGCCAAATTTCTCAAAAATTTAACCGGTTTTAAACTGATTGTTAATGTTGATAAAAACTGCATCCTCGAGGATTTTGCACGAGGTTTGATTTGCCCGAAATTAATGCTTTCGGTGAAATGGACTTCTTTTGAGGAATATATGTCATCCTTAAGATCAAAATACAGATATAGATATAATACAGCTTTGAACAAGTCAAAAGACCTTAATTTTTATTTGCTGAAAAATAACAAGTTAGAATTCAGCGAAGAAATGTACAACTTATACCTTGATGTATATGAGAGTTCAGCCTATAAGCTGGGGAAAGCTCCGATAGATTTTTTCAGACATGATGATTGTATAATTTTTGTACTGAAAAATGAAAAGGAAGGGGAAGAAGGTGTGCAGGGATTTGCACAAATGAGAAAAAACGATGAAGAGCTGCTGTTTGAGTTTGTCGGCTTGAATAAAAAAAATGTTTCAAAATATGATACCTATATAAGACTACTGGTAGAAGTTGTGCGCTATGGCATTGAAAATGGTTTTAAAACGGTAGATTGCGGACAGACAACAGACGATATGAAAATCAGGCTAGGCTGCAAATACGAAATGCTCTATGCATTAATAAGCCATTCAAACCCGATAATAAATTTCTTTTTGAAAAAACTGATGCCTTGGATCCAATATAAACCTCTGGACGAAAATCAGTTTCATGTTTTTAGAACCGATTAAAATTTGACACACAGCCCTACTTGAAACCCGACACCGGTCCTGCCGCCATTACGTAAAACAACCTCAAAGTGCGCATGCATACGGTCGTCTCTCCAGGTTTTTGTTGCCCCGACGCCGTATTCTATATAACCATATTTCATCCTAACATCAGGCAGGTCGACATTTCCGGCAGTTCCGTTGACTTTGTCATTTATGTTAAACATATAAAGTGCCTTTAAATACGTACTCCAGGTTTCTCTTCCATAAATTACATTCAGACCGGGAGAAACGTTTATACCGTTCAAGTACCCCGCTTCCATGGATAATGCGCCAAAATCACTTCCCCATTTTTGTTTTCCGTAGATATTGTATGAAACAAGAGCATTCGGCTGAATCATAATATTTTTCATAGGTCGAAAATCATACGCTAATTTAGTGGCTGTTCCTGCAAACCAATTATTGTTAGAGTCACTGAAACCCTGAACATTCATGTCATTATGATATCCTCCTGCATATGCCAGAATTGAACCTATAAAATCACCTTTTGTGAAAGTTCCCAGTACCCCGCCCTGTCCGCCGTCTTGATAGCTGGTGACACCGCTGTATGACTGACGACCTCCATTATAGGCAAGGAAAATTGAAGGAAGATATTTCCAGCCGCGTTTTAATTTAACGACGTCATAATCTCCACATAAAACAGCTCCGTAAGTGGTGCTGTGGATAAACAGACCGTTGGTCATAGATAATTTTTCTACGTTGGCATAAGCTTTATACCAAACTGAGCTGGCTTTTCCTTTGAACTGATAAGGAGCCAAAACTGTAGCTATTGACGCATATTGGTTTGGCCAGGACTTTGTAATCATATCATTTGAATCAAGATAAACGTGCTCAAACAATACATTATTAAGAAAAAGCTGGTTCTGATATTGAGCTAAAGTCGCAACTTGACCGCGCTGAACCTCGGGATTAAGCCCGTCTCTGAATAGACTATATTGTCCGTCTCCGTCTGATCGAAAACCGTAGTCATATATCGGAGTTCGGACGGGCTGTGGAACTGTTTGCGTAAAATCCATACCGGGATTACTTATAACAGCTGTACCCTCAAATAGCTGAACGGGAATAACTAAATCAGTCGGAGCACCCAACACATTTATTGTTTCAATATTAAGAGTTCCTGCTGAAGGAACACCGTTAAACACGAATTTGTCAGCGGTTTGATTATCTCCATCTATATCAATATGAAAGTTATTCGTGCCGCTAAGGCTGGAGTTATTTACTGTTGTTGTGGTTACTAAATTATTTAAAGATGATACATTAGCATTAATCAGAGCTAAGTTGTTTATTGATAAATCTGAGGTTTGGAATAAATTTAGGTTCGAATCTGAAATTGAATTTGTACC
>JAVBRY010000036.1:0-3768 GCA_031547505.1 Candidatus Gastranaerophilaceae bacterium
AACTTCTCGCTGATTTTTAACGTCGAATTTTTAAGGGACGCGGAATCAGCCCCGTATTGTGATATAAATAATAGAACCAACTCTCTGAAACCCTTGCTGTTACACGGTTTCTTGAGTTGGTCTTATTATATCACAAGCCTCAATGTAACATTCAATGATATTAAATCCGTTTTCTATTGCGTATTTTGTTAAAAAATTTTTTTGATTTAATATGCTTTGTGATGTTTGATTGCTTTCTTCGTCTTCCCTTGAAATTCTTAAATAAATGCCGACATTATATATTTTACCGCTGTAATTTTTATAGCCATTATCCCGAGTTTCCATTTTTTAACTCCTTTAAACTCATAATTTTGGATAAATAACTACTTGTCTTTTTTATTTTGCATTGCCTTTATTATATACGACTTAAAAAGTATTTTCATTATTTCTTGGAAACTTTTTACATCTTTTTCGTTTTTGTACTGGATAATAATTTTTTCGTCCTTGATAATTTCTTTATCAGGCATACATTATCCACCACCAAAAAAGGCAATTTCTAATATCATATGATTTTTACGAAATTTTGCTCTGAAAAAGAAAGAAAAAACTGAAAAAAAGAAAGAAAAACTGGATTTCACAGGACAAAATAAAAATAACCTTGTTAAGGGTAAAATGAACGTTTCACGCCCTTGACAAGGTTATTTTTATTTTGTATCATCAATTTGTTTTTCTTCTTTATCGATAATTTTTTCAAGTGCTCCTATTCGCTTTGCTATAACTGGATGACTTGCTTTCAGCTTATCAACTAAGCCTCCTTTATCTGACATTACCATATCATTTAATATGTATAATGCTTCTACAAGCTGATTTCCATAGCCAATTGAATACGAAAATTCATCTGCCTTATATTCGTTGCTCCTGCTGTTTATCGCAAGTATTAACTGCCCTAATGTTACTGTTATCAATAACCCTGTTTCAAGTATAAATCTTACAAGAGTTATTACTAAGCCTATCAAACCTTTCTTGCTTCCACCCATGTAATAGTTATATGCTTTTTCTATTAGCTGTACTAATTTTATCGCTATTAATGTAAATATGCTGAATATTCCGTTTCCTATTGTTGATAACAATACCGCTTTTGTATCTCCGTTATATATATGCCCTATTTCGTGTGCTATAAATCCTTTTAATTCTTCCTCTGATAAACTGTCTATTGCGCCTTTTGTTACTGCTATTGTTTTTTTACCTATTGCCACTGCGTTTATGTTCATTGTGTCTATTGTGCATATTTCTATGTTTGGATTTAATTTACTATATCTTTCCTTTGCTCGGTTATATACTTCTTCAAATATCGGTGTTAAATATTGTATTTCTTTTTTGGTTGATAATATCCGTATTCCGTTTATAAATCTTAATATGTATTCCCCTATAGGCGAAAATGCAACTGCTATTGATACTGCATACATAAAAAGCAGAAGTATAATGCTATATGTTCCGCCCATAATAAACCATGTTACATAAAAATTAAATGCAAACCATAGAACATATATGTAATTATTTACGAAAAAGTTTATAACCTTATCTTTTTCTTGCTCGGACATTGTTCCAACCCCTTAAAATGGTTTATGTATTGTTATTTTACTGTGACTGTTGTTATCTTTACACATAAATATCCCATGTCCTATTCCGAATGTTTTTATCTCGTCTGGGTGGTACACAAATTCTCTTACTCTCCTTGCAGAGCCGTAACCAGTATCATCATTAAATCCTCCGTTATTTGTTATCTGGAATGTTACATCAAGATTTTTTCTTGTGCCTAAAATATTTGCCCAATTTTCAGCGTTTACCGCACTGTTTTGACGTAATACTATATAGTTATTACAGTTTTCTATTATCTGTTCTTTGAAAAATTCTCCGTTTGAAAAATCTAAATCTGAAAGACTTTGAGTTGCAAGAATACAAGTTACATTTGCACTTCTTGATTTGTTTACCAGGTCGAGTAATTGAGTTGAAGCATATGAATTTATTTCATCGAATATAAAAAATGTTCTTTGAAGATTGCCGAATAATTTTTGTACTGCCTTTTTGCTGTCTATTAATATTAATCTTCCCATAAGAGGGGACAGCTCGGGATATATGAGGGGGTTCAGAATAAATATTATTATTGCGTTTTCTTTGAATGCTGTGTATATATCTATTCCATCTTCTGTGAATATTGTTCCTATTTCGCTTTCTGCTATTGTTCCAAATCTTGCCGACGCACTTTCAGCAATTTGTCCGCTTACTTTAGCAAGTTCAAGATTTTCTGTATGTTCTTCTTTGGAGATGATTTCTTTTTTTGCCAGTTCTCCACTTATTCGTATAAATATATTTATCGGAATCGCTTTTACTATGTTTGTAAATGATAATGGAATTTCTGTTTTATATAATAAATTAATTAATCTTTGTAAATATCTCTCTGTGTTTAATTTGTAATGTTCCTCGCTCCAATCAGTCATATTTATGAGCATATCTTTTATCATTGTTGGATTTGCATTTTTGAATGGATTATACTTGTCCGAGGCGGACGGATTGTTCAAATCTATTTTATATATTTTTTTATCATGTCCTAATTTTTCTGTTATATCAAGTAACGAATTTTTGCCTATATCGCCTTTTCCGTCAACAATAAGCAGAGGATAATTATTATCTACTCCGCTTTTAATAAAGTTGCTGAGTGCAACCGTTTTTCCACTCCCTGTTGTACCGCAAACAAATACATGCTTTGCGTCATTCGGCATATATATTTCTTTTTTGTTTTTGCTTAAGCCTAAATACGTTTTCTCTATGCCTGAATTATCAGCCAATGGCTTGAATGGTTTATCCTTTAGGTTCTTAAGCTCCTTTTTCAAGTTAAATACTCGTTTTAACATGAAATGTTTATTTACCTGCTTATATGTTTCAATTATGAAAATTAAAAGCGGTATTCCTATAATTGGAATTATAATATATATCATATTCTGATTAAACCCGATTGATGACATTATTTATGTTTATATTTGACAAATTCCTGTACCTCCTCTAAATTGATTATTCTTATGTTATGATACTGTAATGAATAATTTTCTAATATTTTTCTTATCTTTACACCTGATATTGTGACCACCCATATTTGGGTATCATAATTCAGGTAATTATCTTCTATTATTTTTCCAAATCGTTTTTTCCCTTTTAATGACATTTCTATTTCTACGCATATTTTTTTATTATCTTTTTCTATAATGAAATCTGGACTGTGTTTTCTTTCTCCAAATCCTTTTTTTGAATTTATTTCTTTTTCTGTAACTATTTCATCTTCTGTTACGTTCTCTTTTTTCATAAAATATATAGCCGTATCAATTACCGCTATATCATGTGGAATTTTTTCTACTCTTATTTTATCTTGTCTTTTGTTTGCTCCGATTAGCATTTTTCCTTTGTAGGTTAAAAAATATATTCTTGGGACACCGTACAATATTATTTTTCTGTCTATGTAACCTGCTTCAATTAGCATTTTTATTCTTCTGTCACACGCTCTCTGTCCTTCAAATCCTGTTAATTCTCTTATCTGCCTGCTTAAACAAAACCTAAATCTTTCGCACTCTCTCATTATCCCGTAATCTCTATCTACTAACCTCACTTACTACTCTACACCCCCTAACCACACTCACTACTTACTACTACACTACTCCTACTACCAACCACACTACTCTCACTCACTACTACACAACTACCACCACTCAACACTACACACTCACACACCGCACCGCA
>JAVBRY010000071.1:0-10597 GCA_031547505.1 Candidatus Gastranaerophilaceae bacterium
AAACATTTATCCAAATCCTCGCCGGAGCTGAGGACGGACGGAATTTTTTCGAGTATTTTTTTGTATTTATCCCCTTGGTTCATACTTGAATTATATTGCCTAATCGGAATATGGACAACCTAGACAAGTTTATTAATATGATTACCCTTTTTATTTTGTTCTTTTTTTAATTTTCGAGGCACTCGTTCTTTATCAGATGGAGCCAGCTTTGGTATTTTTATTTTCACTTTTTTAGGAAGCTCTTGAGGTGTCACAAGAAACTGTTCCACCTTTTTTTCTGTTGCCTCTTTTTCAGCCGCTTTTTTTAGCTTTTTCGCCTGAGATTTTTTTGATTGTCCATTTGGAACTTTGATTTTTTCTTGTTTTGGAAGCAATCTTGCACTCACTTTCTTGGCTGCGGTTTTTTCAAGATCCAAGTTGTGCAGTGTATTGACTTGATTTTCTGCTATTTCTATTGCCTCAAATAAAGGTGATTTGCCGTACAGATTGAAGTCTGCCCATTGAGAACCAATCACTTTATCAAAAAGATCTGTTTTTGTTCCGATTCTGACTTTGTGACTGACAATCTGTTTGCTGTGAATATGCTGTCTTTTATCAAGAGTTACTATTGAAAGCAGCTCTTTCCCTTTTTCTATTATTGTATCAATGGATATATGGTTTTGGTTATCAGCTTGCCTTTTCGTTATTTGTCTTTCCATAGCAGACCACAGAGGTCTATCGCATTTGTCAGGCAGATTAAACACAAAATAGCTTTTGACCGGATTATTATGAATATATTTGTCGCCGTCTTTTAAAAGCTTTGCGGCACTCTCCGAAACAAAAACGTTTTTAAAACTCGGATGTGATACATTGTTTTCAACTCTCATGTTAATTCCTTTTTATTCTCTCTGGCATGTGCTTTAAAATTCGTGAAAGAATTTTTTTGTTAATTGAGTTGAATAATTTTACATTTATTTACCGAGTTTTAGGCTGCCTTGTTTTTACATGGCTCAGTTGTAATACAGGTATTGTGAGAGGTGAGGCCAAGGTCTTTATTAACATTTCATGCAATTTATAGTAAACTATTTATTATAGAGGCATATTATGTAAGAAACGGGAAGAATGATTATGGAATTTTCAAACGAAGAAAAAGGCTTAAAGCAGGAATATCTAGAGAAAATTATGAAAGATCCCGATGTAGAAGAAAACTACATTGAGCTTGGAAAGCTTTATCTTATGGATAAAGACTATGAGAATGCTTTAGGCATTTATGAAAGCCTTTTGAAAATCAATCCTATGAACTTTCAAGCCTTGATTAATGCAGGCAGCCTCCACTTTTACAATGGTGATGTGAACAAATCCATAGACTATTATAAACGTGCTTCAGAGTTGGAAACAGAAGTATTCACGGTATATTTGAATCTTGGTAATGCTTATGCTGAAATCCATAATTTTGATGAAGCAATGAAAAACTATGAAAAGGCACTGACAATCGAGCCTAAAAACCACATAGTATACAGCGCAATGGCACTTTTATATCAAGATAACAAAGACTATGTACTCGCAAATGTATACTACGACAAGGCTTTGGATATTCAGCCCGATACAGAAACATACATAAGCAAAGCCTCTGTTCTGATGGCAATGAATGTTTATGAAGAAGCAATTAATGTGCTTAAAAAAGCCAGAGATTTGGAACCCGGTTATGTAAAAACTCACATCTGTCTTGCAAACTGCTACTCTTCAATGAAAGATTTCTTCAATGCAAGCCAATGTTTCGAAAAATGTTACGAACTGTTCCCGGGTTTTTATCAGGCATATGTGTGCCACGGGATTTCATATTCTGACGAAGGCAAAAAAGATTTGGCAATACAAAAATATGAAGAAGCTATTAAGGTAAACCCTGATATGCCTAATGCCTATATACTTTTAGCAAACATTTATGTTGAACAGCAAAAATACCCCGAAGCCATTGAGCTTTATGAAAAAGCAGCGGCGCTCAGCCCTCAAGATGCAAAGCCATATACATTCATCGGCAACACATACTATATGTCCGGCAAACTTGAAGAAGCTATATATACATATAGAAAAGCTATCAATGCAGATAAAGATAACAAAGAAAACAAACTTGTTTACCTTGAAATGATTCAGGAGTATATTAAACAAAAAAGCGCATAGTCATTAGGAGATTCAAAAGAAATTGTCATATCACTCACATTTTGAAAGTTCACCCGCACCTATAGAGAGAATCGTCGGAGCATTGACTTATGTTAATCCTCTGATAGGCCTTATTTGGCTTATTATTGCGGCACTTATGAAAAAGGGCATCCGTCCTTTTATGCAGTACCACATTTTTCAATCTATCTTTCTAGCTTTTACTCTGTTCATACTCAGTATGGCGCTAAGCGTGATAATGAGAATCATTCACTATATCCCGATAGTCAACAAAATCACGGGCACTATAACTTTCTATCTGAACATGCCTATAGTTCTGGGGTTTTCAGTAGTCGGGCTGATAATTTTTACAATTATAGTTTACCTTGGAATCGGCGCAGCAATGGGCAGATACAGCTATTTCCCTTGGATTTCGAATATAATCAAAACTAATATAAGAGGATAATAAAATGAAATTTGATACGATTTTGGTGCAAGGTGCATACAAACCCGAAGAAAACAGACAGTGCATTCCCGTTCCTATTTATCAGACGACGGCATTTAACTTTGACAGTGTTCAGTTTGCGGCTGATTTGTTTGATTTAAAAGTACCGGGTGATATCTACACAAGACTCTCCAACCCAACAACACAAGTGTTGGAAGAAAGACTGGCAATGCTTGAAGGCGGAGTCGGCGCGTTATGTTTTTCATCAGGGCAGGCGGCGACTATGGCGGCTATCACTAATATTGCAGGTGCAGGCGATGAAGTTGTTGCTTCAGCGACCTTGTATGGCGGAACATACAATCTTCTCGGGTTCACTTTAGACAGATTAGGCATCAAAACCACTTTCGTCAAATCCGAAGACCCTGAAGATTATCAAAAAGCAATCACACCAAGAACAAGATGTATCTTCACCGAAACCATCGGCAACCCGAAACTCAATGTAGTTGATGTCGAGGCTTTGGCTAAAGTCGCTCATGCGAATAACATTCCGTTGATTATTGATAACACTGTTCCTTCACCATACCTGTTCAGACCTATCGAATACGGTGCTGATATTGTTGTTCACTCTTTAACAAAATATATTTCCGGACACGGAAACGCTATGGGCGGTGTAATCGTTGATTCAGGCAATTTCGACTGGGCAAAATCGGGCAAATTCCCTGAATTGACCGAACCTGATGTAAGCTATCACGGTATGAAATACACAGAATCGTTTGGCAAAGCAGCATTTATCGCAAAAGCAAGAGGCAATATAATCAGAGACATGGGCAACTGCATGAGCCCGTTCAATGCATATTTAACACTCATAGGGCTGGAAACACTCCACCTTAGAATGCCAAGACAATCTGAAAGTGCTTTGAAAATAGCTCAGTATCTTGAAACTCACCCGAAAGTCAGCTGGGTAAGCTATCCGGGGTTGGAGTCAAGCAAATATCATTCTCTTGCGAAAAAGTATCTTCCAAAAGGCAGCTCGGGTTTGTTGAGCTTTGGCATAAGAGACGGCAAGGAAGCCGGTATAAAATTTATAGAAAAAACCAAGCTTTTAATACACGCAACGAACATCGGCGACGCTCGTTCAATCATTACGTATCCGGCTTTGACCACGCACAGACAGCTTTCGGATGAACAGAAAATCGCATGCGGTGTCACGGATGACTTTATGCGAATATCAACAGGGCTTGAAGATGTTGATGACATTATTGCCGATATAAAGCAGGCTTTGGAATAAATATCAAGATAGTATTATTTATGTAAATTAGTACGTCATTGCGAGCGATAGCACTCTGCCGAACAAAAGCAACCAAATGTTGCTTTTGTGAGAGGTAAATCCAGGCAAACGCATCCATCCGCTGTCATTCCGCACTTGATGCGGGCTTGAGTCGTAGGTGAGGAACGAACCATACGAATCAGGATACCCGAACGGGTGAATCTGTCCAACTGTAATCGTAAGCTTGAAGCTTTAAAACCAAAATTATTACTTTTGTCTCCGAGGGGGACTCGGTCCTGGGGGGCTTTTTAACAAAAAGCCCCACAACTCACTATTTACTAATCACGCTGTTGGGTTAAAACCCAACCTACTTTATAGCCTGAAGTGTTTTCGTGAGGCCCTTTTTCAAGAAAACAAGTTTTCTGAAAAAGAAGGCAAAACTTCTGACCGGATACGTAGCTTCAATATTTCCCAGGCTTAAAATCTTAACCTGGCGACCTCGCAAACTCGACCCTTACAGGGTCTCAGACAGTGCGAGGTAATCGTTGTTTCACCAAGAAAATAAGCGAAGCTACGTATATGGTCGGGGAGCACGTTGTTGCACCCGTAAATTTTGAAATTGTTTTGCAGTTTACATAAATGACATCATCAATAAATTTCACGCAGCTTGCTCAATATTCTATTGTTGTAGTAACATTATCATATGTGGAACATAATTTCAGTTTTCATAGGGGGCGGTCTCGGCTCTGTATTGAGATATATTGTAAATATCACATTTGGAAAAACAGCTTTTTGTGAGAGTTGTGCTATGCCTTTGGCTACATTATCCGTAAACATTGTCGGAACTTTTATACTGGGTTTTTTGTATTCAATAATCATTCAAAAAACAGGTATGTCTCCTCAGCTTAGAATGGGTCTTACGGTAGGATTTTGCGGCGGGTTGACTACGTTTTCGACATTTTCAATGGAAGCTTATGATTTAATAAATAACGGTCAAATCACGACAGCATTGGGATATATTTTTGTAAGCGTTATAATTTGTTTATTGGCAGCGGTAGCGGGCATATACGGGGGAACATTTTTAGGAGCATATTTTGCGAAGTATCTATAAGAAGAAAATTTTATTTATCGGAATGCCTGATATGGCAGTGATTTGTCTTACGAGACTTGTTGCTGAGGGTTTCAATATTGTTGGTGTTATTCCTCCTCATCACAGCGATTCATCCTGCGTGCTATTGACTTCATTGGCTGAAAATTTGGGGTTAAATGTTTTGACGTTTGAAAAATCAATCAACGGACCTGATTTGATTAATAAAGTAAAAATGCTCGATGCAGATATTGCTGTTGTGGCTTCTTATAATAAAAAATTCAGTCCACACCTTTTAAGAAGTGTGAAGGGCGGGTTTGTGAACGCTCATCCTTCTCTTTTGCCTGACTATCGAGGTGCAAACGCATACAGCAACGTACTTATTAACAACGAAAAAGAAACCGGTGTAACATTGCATTTTATGGATGAGGATTTTGATACAGGAAATATCATCTGGCAAAAATCTATGCCTGTTGAAAAAGATGAAACTATGGGCACTCTTTTTAATAAACAGAATTATCTGTCCGCTCAGATGCTGGTTGATTTTCTTAAGTTCTACGAAGAACATGACAAAATAGACAGCAAACCGCAGCCAAAAGGTGAGTTCAAAAAAGCGAATAATATATCATTTGAAGATGGAGAAAGCAGAATCGATTGGACAAAAGATGCTGTTTATATTGAACGCTATATTCGTGCTTTGAATCCGTTTATCAGTGCTTTAGCCAGTTATCAGAATGTATTTATGAAAATACACTCTGCTCAAGTTCAAAATAAACGAGTCAAAGAAGCACCCGGAACAATTGTTTCTCTTGGAGATACATTGGGTGTAGCTACAGGGGATGGAGTTTTGCAAATAAAATCTCTGCAATTCGGATCATATATGATTTCTGACGCGAAAGCGTTTATACATAGATTTCAACCAAAAGTCGGCGAGGTGCTTATTTAATGGATAAATTAAATTTTCTTACGGCAGGTCAGCCGATTCGTACCGAAAATGCGGGATATGAAAAAGCTTTTGAGATACTAAAAGAGCTTAAATTAGACGGGATGGAACTTGAATTTGTCCACGGTGTTCGTATGTCAGAAAAAAGCCAGCTGGCTGCAAAAGCAGAAAATAAGCTGCTTTTGACTGCGCATGCACCTTACTATATAAATTTAAACTCTAAAGAAGAAGAAAAAATCAGTGCCAGTATAAGATACATAGTTGAAACAGCTCGCATGGCACACAGTTTAGACGCATACAGCATAACCTATCATGCTGCGTTTTATATGGGAATGGACAAAAAAGCCGTTTATAAACAGGTTGAAAAAACCACAGAACAAATAATAAGTATTCTTGATGAAGAAGAAAATGATATCTGGATTCGTCCTGAAACTACGGGCAAAGGCACACAGTGGGGTGATTTGGATGAAGTTATAGAGCTTTCAAAAACATTCGATCAGGTATTGCCTTGTATTGATTTTTCACACCTGCACGCAAGAACAAACGGTCAATTCAATACTTATGATGAGTTTGCGAGGGTTTTTGAGCGTATTGGCAAAGAAATCGGCGACTATGCTTTGAAAAATTTTCATGCCCATGTTGCAGGGATTGAATACGGCGAAAAAGGTGAGAAAAAGCATCTTCTCCTCGAAGAGAGCGATATGAATTATAAAGATTTGATGAAAGCATTCAAAGACTTTGATGTCAGAGGTGCTCTTGTTTGCGAAAGCCCAAACATCGAGGATGATGCGGTATTGTTGAAGAAGTATTATATGAGTTTGTAATTGATTTGTCAGGCAATTGCCTGACCTACATCTTATGTCATCCTGCTTGCTCACGAAGTGGAGAGCGAAGTGACCGAAGGATCTCCGGATGTTATAACAATCTTTGCCATATCCCAGAGATTCTTGCTTGAGTTGTTGGCGAGGTACGAGCCATACAAATCAGGATGCTTGAACAAGTACGCCAAATAAATTTGGCTCAGAATGACACTAAGGAGTAAATGGAGTGCCGACAAAGACCAAATAAATTTACGACACAAACAATCTTATTGTATAATTAGTGTAATGAGACAGCACAGGGGTTGGATATGAAAAGTGATAATATCAAAAAAGGTATAAACAGAGCGCCGCATCGCTCGTTGTTGTATGCGACGGGTGTTACGAAAGAGGGAATGAAAAGCCCTTTTATCGGGATTGCGAGTTCATATTCGGACTTGGTTCCCGGGCATGTCGGGATGAGAGATTTGGAGCGCCAGATTGAAAAAGGCATCCATTCAGGCGGCGGGCAGGCGTTTATTTTCGGTGTTCCTGCCGTGTGTGACGGTATTGCGATGGGTCACAGCGGAATGAAATATTCCTTGCCTTCAAGAGATTTGATTGCGGACTGTGTTGAAACAGTAGCAGCAGCGCATCAATTGGACGGTCTTGTGCTTTTAACCAACTGCGACAAGATTACTCCGGGTATGCTTATTGCTGCTTTGAGGCTGAATGTCCCGACAATTGTTGTTACTGCTGGTCCTATGCAGGACGGATGCAGCAAGAACGAAGTCTTAACAATGATTCGCGGTTCGTTTGAAGCTATCGGAAAACTTGCAAACAAAGAAATCACCGAGAGCAGGCTCTATGAGCTTGAAGAAGAATGCTGTCCGGGCGCAGGTGCTTGTCAGGGACTTTATACAGCAAACACTATGGCGTGTTTGACTGAAGTTATGGGTATGAGTTTACCGGGATGTGCTTCGGCTTCAGCTGTTTCGGCGAGAAAGAAACAGATTGCTTTTGCTTCAGGCATGAGGGTTGTGGAACTTGTTAAAAAAGATATTAAGCCAAAAGACATAATCACAAGAGATTCGATGAGAAACGCGATTCTTGCGGATTTGGCACTTGGCGGTTCTACAAATTCTATCCTTCACCTTCTTGCTATTGCAAATGCGGGTGAGTTGGATGTTACGCTGAAAGACTTTAATGAGTTGAGCTATAAGATTCCTCAGATTATAAAACTCGACCCATCAGCACTTCCGACTATGACTGACTTTGATAAGGCAGGCGGAATACCGGGTGTGCTTCGTACAATGTACGGGCATACCAAGGAAATGAAAGACACACGCGGTATTTCAGGCGTAAGAGTCAGTGAAATAGCCCGAAAAGCGTGGGTTGATAACAATGTTATAAGAACATTGGAAAACCCAATCACGAAAAACCCCGGCTTGGCAGTGCTTTCAGGTAACCTTGCAGAAGAAGGTGCGGTAGTAAAAATTTCGGGTGTTTCTTCAAACTGCTTGATATTTGAAGGTACAGCAAAAGTGTTTATGTCTGAAGAAGATGCTATGAAGGCAATTGAGACAGACAAAATTGTTGCGGGTGATGTTGTGGTTATTATCTACGAAGGTCCAAAAGGCGGTCCGGGTATGAGAGAGATGCTCGCTCCGACATCGTTGATAGTCGGAAAAGGTTTGGGTGACAAGGTTGCATTGATTACCGACGGAAGATTCTCAGGCGGAACGAGAGGGCTCTGTATCGGGCATATCTGTCCTGAAGCGGCGATGGGTGGGCTTATCGGCATTGTTCAGAATGGCGATAAAATACGTATAGATATTCCTATGAGAAAAATCGAGCTTTTGGTTCCTGAAGATGAAATAATAAAACGTACAACAGGTTTCAAAGCGCCAACACCTAAAGAAACAAAGGGTTATCTTGCCAAGTATGCTAAAACAGTACAGAGCGCGAGTTTAGGCGCTATTACAAGATAAGAACACTTCATAAACCAATGGGGAGCAAGCCTTACAATATGTCAAACAAGGCAAAATATGCAGTCGTTCTTACTTCGATAAAAGGTATCGGGGTAAAGACTTTCAGCTATATAATACCTGAAGAACTAAAGCCTGTCATAAAAATCGGGCAGCCTGTTCTCGTGCCGTTCGGCAAAATGGGGATGATAAACGCTTTTGTTGTCGGGTTTTCAGACTATTTACCCGAAGGAATCAAGGCAAAATCCATCGTTGAAATTCTTGATGATTCACAGCTTTTTGATATTGAATATTTGAAGTTTTTGGAGTGGGTTGCGAGCTATTATTTCTGCGATATTCAGTCAGTGCTCGAGTGTGCAATCCCAATGAAGTTTTTAAAAATTTCCAAAAGACAGGCGGTGAAGATTGCTGACCCCCTTGCTTCCTTTCTTTCATATTCGCCTTCGGCTGATGAAGCTCTGATTTTGAAACTTCTTGGGGACAAGCCTGTTTCGGTTTTGACTTTGAAAAGCAAATCAAAACTCTCTTCAGCGAAATTCTATGCGGCTTTAAGAAAGCTGAAAGATTATATCAAAGTGGAAAATGTGCTCGAAGAGGCTTCTCAAAAAGAGCAGAGTGAAAAATTTGTTGTGTTTAAAACGTACGAAGGTGCTACGAAAAGGCAGTCGGAGGTTTTAGAGAAGCTTGAACATACTGGAAGAACCAGTCTCATTGAATTTGAAAAAGAAGCAAACACCACAAGGGCGACGATTAAGAAACTTGCTGAGGCAGGAAATCTTGAAATAATTGAAGAGGCAGTTTTTAGAAACCCGTTGGATATCTTTAAAGGAGGTGCCCTTGAGTCGTTTCCAAAACTCCTTGAGGAGCAAGAAACTGCTTATAAAGAAATTGAAAAACGCCTTAATTCTTATGGAACAATCCTTTTGCACGGTGTGACATCATCGGGCAAAACTGAGGTGTATTTCAAGGCAATAAAAAAAGTTCTAGACGAAGGGAAAAATGTTTTGTTCCTTGCACCGGAGATTGCTTTGGCGTCGCTTTTGACACAGCGGATTGCCCGCAGATTCGGGATAGATAAAACGGCGATTTGGCATTCGAGCATCTCTGACGGTGAAAAATATGATGTCTGGCAAAAGATTAAAAATAACGAGATACGAATCCTTGCAGGTGCCCGCTCGGCGGTTTTTGCACCGTTGAAAAATATCGGGCTGATTATTATCGATGAGGAGCACGAGAGTTCTTATAAACAGACAATGCCGGCTCCTCGCTATGATGCGAGGCGTGTTGCGGAAAAACTCGGCGAATTGCACAATGCACCTGTGCTATTTGGCAGTGCTACGCCTGACATAAACACCTATTATAAGGCAGCAAATACAGACAATCTGCTCGAAATGAAAAAACGATTCAATGATTATCCGCTTGCGAAAGTCAAAGTGGTTGATATGCGGGAAGAGCATTTCAGGGCTAATAATGGAATTTTTTCAAGAAGTCTTGTATCGGCGATTGTAGAGAATTTAAGAGACAAAAAACAAACTATAATTCTGATGAACAGACGCGGATTTTCAACGTATACGCAGTGTTTGGCGTGCGGGGAAGTTGTTGAATGCCCAAAATGTGCTATCCCGTTGATTTTTCATTCACAAACCCAGACAATGAAATGTCACTACTGCGAGCATGAAGAGCCTATCCCAACAAACTGCCCGAAATGTGACAGTGACCTGTTGAAAAATTGCGGTACCGGTGTTCAAAAGGTAGAAATTATTGCACAAAAACTCTTCTCGGATTGCAGAATAGAGCGGCTTGACAGTGATTCGACTTCAAAAAAGAACAGCTATATCAAGATTATGGACGAGTTTGCCAAGGGTGAGATTGATATTTTAATCGGAACGCAAATGCTCGCAAAAGGTCTGGACAACCCGAATGTCACGCTTGTCGGG
>JAVBRY010000207.1:0-15141 GCA_031547505.1 Candidatus Gastranaerophilaceae bacterium
TTTGAACTTTCGTTATTAACTCAAGTCAAAAACTTTCCCTCTCCCCAAGGGGCGAGGGAATAAATTTTAATAATGATTAGACAAAACATTAGCAATTTCTTCTATAAAAAATACTTTAAATAATAAAGGGGATTATTTTCAAGGGAAATTTATGAGTGCAAATTTTTTCACTAATATCGGCGGAATAAGCTACTTGGGCACAGATGTAAAAAACCAATCTGTGTCGAAAAACGATGGCAAGACTGTTTACACAGTTGAACTCTTAAATGGTATACAGCTCAAATATGCAGAACAAACTCCCGATTCTAGCAGCACTTCTGCACAGCCGCAGGTTACACTTTCAGATAATAACGAAACAAGCATCTGGGGTATAAAAAATGCTGAAATCCTAGGCTCAAACAGAGAAGATAATATTTCCTTATTCGACTGCGAAAATAACATAATAAATGTTGCTAATGATGATTTTTGCGACTCTGTGACAATATCAGGCAAAAGCCCGGACAACACTGTAATTCGAGGGGACTGTGATACTGTTTCTAAAAAAACTAAAGACAAAGTAAAAACAATTTTTAAATTCAGAACATAAAATCAAATAAGGTTTTTATTTTTTAGTTTTTAATTCAGGTTTGATTCCTGCTTCTTCAAGAGTTTTAATGAAGTTCTCTGCTGCTGCTTTTTGAACTTCAGGCGGAACAACTCTTAGCAGTTCAACTGTTTTTGAAATGATTGGATCTTGGTCGTACCAGCGGTTGCCTTGGATTGGCTTAACCATTTCATAAAATTTATCAATTGTTTCTTTTGAAACTTTTTCTTCAATCTTCGAAAGGAAAACTTTAGCCTGCGCTTTCAACTCATCCTGATAGTTACGAAGCAGTTCAACAACTTCGAGCAATACCGGATCGTGATCATACCATCTTTTAAATTGATGCTTCATTATAATTTTCCTTTTGAATTGCATTCCCTTGCGGGCTGTCATCTTGAAAACGCGTTATCTGTGCACCGAGGCTTCTGAATTTTTCTTCGAACTTTTCATAACCTCTGTCGATATGGTGTATAGATTCTATTATACTCTCACCTTCAGCCATAAGTGAAGCTATTATTAGAGAAGCTCCGGCACGAAGGTCACTCGCCATTAAGTTTGCTCCCGTGAGTTTTTCAACCCCTCGCACAAGCGCGTGATTTCTTTCCTGGTGGATATCCGCACCCATTCTGCGAAGTTCGGGAACCTGCATAAATCTGTTTTCATACAGGCTTTCTGTAATAATACTAACACCTTCGGCAGTTGTCAACATAGCCATAGCAAGTGACTGCAAATCAGTAGGGAATCCCGGGTAAGGCTGGGTAACAATATTCACCGCATTTAGCCTTTGTTTGCAGGCAACTTCAATTACTGTCGGCTCGAGAAGTTTTATCTGAGCGCCCATTTTGATTAACTTTGAATTATAAAAAGTTAAGTGAGACGGCATTACATTTCTGATAATACCCTTGCCGCCTGTAGCGATAATACCTGCCATATACGTTCCCGCTTCAATTCTGTCAGGAATCGTAGAATATTCAATCGGTCTTAATTTTTCCTGTGCAACGCCGTTGATAACAATCTCAGATGTACCTGCACCTGAAACATCAGCGCCCATAGCGTTCAAGAAATTAGCCAAATCAACAATCTCAGGTTCTTGTGCTGCGTTTTGGATTCTTGTAGAACCCTCTGCTAAAATAGCAGCAAGCATAAGGTTCTCTGTCGCTCCAACAGACGGAATATCAAGATAAATATCCGCACCTTGAAGTCTTGTCGCCTTGGCGTGGACATAACCGTTTTCGATTTGTATTTCTGCACCTAAAGCCTCAAGCCCCTTGATGTGAAAGTCCACACGGCGTTCGCCGATTGCACATCCGCCCGGGAGTGCAACGATAGCTTCTTTGCATCGGGTAACAAGAGCGCCTAAAACGATGAAGGAAGCGCGCATTTTGCTTACCAACTCATAGGTGGCTGTGATGCTTGTTATATCGGTTGCGTCAATAGAGACCGTTTTTTCTTCTTTATTATACTTTGTTTTAACTCCGAGCTGCTCAATCACACTAAGCATAATTTGAACATCAGTGAGTTCGGGGACATTGTAGATTACACTTTCGCCTTTAGCCAAAATTGCGGCAGCCATGAGTTTCAAAACAGCGTTTTTTGCACCGCTGACAGATACTTCCCCATTCAATGTCAATCCGCCTTTTATTTTAAGCTTTTCGGTCAATTTTCTCTCTTTGTTCTTTTTATTTTTTCTACTTATTTAATAATAATATAATCAATAAATTTTGTCGCAAATGATACAAATAATGTAAATAATGCTACATACTTTTATTTGAATTTTTTATTATATTTAGTCGTATGCCCTTGTAGCAGCGTAATACTTGTTTTTGCCCTTCGCCCTTAGAATATCTTTTTTGTTAAGTTTGCTCTCCGGCTCTGAAGGTTTTTCTTCAGGATAAATATTTTTTAAATTCCATTGATATTTCGGTCGTTGAGGTTTCACCACCTCAGGTTCTTGCTCTTTTGGTACGTCAGTCGGAGTGGCTTTGATTTCCTCTGTTGTAGATTTTTCAGGTATGTCTTTTAGGTCTTTTATTTCTTCTTGAGGGTCTTTCTTGATTTCTTCCTTAGTATCCTGCTTGATTTCTTGTTTCACCGGCTGCGGCTCGACATGTTTTGCTGGATGACCAATCTCTTTAATTTCTTCAGGTTCAACCTGTCTTTTTGGTACCTGATAAACCGCAGGCTTTTCTTTGATAGGCGTTTTTTCTATCGGATAAGAATAGATAGGTTTTGCTGAGTAATTTTTGATATCCTGAATCTCTTGCGGAGCTGTGTTGTATTGTTCTTTATAAGGATTGTACTGCTCCCTTACAGGTTCTTTTAGAGGTTCCTTTAAAGGTTCAGCTAAGTCTTTTACAGGCTCTTGAATCGTATCCTTAATGGGCTTCATATCGGGTGCCATATGTTTTTCTTGAACAGGCTCTATATAACGTTCTTGCTCGGGTTCTTTATATGTATCATAATACTGCTGCTGTTGCTGTAATTGCAATTGCTGCTGATCCCACATATCTTGAAGCTGTTTTTTAGTCGGCTTTTTAGTTTGTTGTGCAACAGGCTTAACTGATGTTTGGCCCTGTATCAAGCTTTTATTACTTGCCTCTTGTGCAGGCTGTTTAATGAAAAACGGTTCCTGGTTTTCCAATTTAGGGTCAACTTTTTCTTGCTTGAAGTTTTTCACATTAGTTTTAACTTTATTAGTCTGAGTTTTTACGTTCTCATTCCAGTTATCAAGGTTCTCTTTAACCTTTTCCTTGTTTACATAAGGATAGTGGCGTATTTTGTCTTCACTGACCTGTTTGCTTCTTATTTCAACAGCCTTGACTTCTTTTTCAGGCTCTAAAGACGGATCTATTTTCACATTAATAATCGGAGTCACCCAATTTGAGACATTTTCTGAGTATGCTTTTATTTTTGACAGCTGTGTGTAGCTGGGCGAAAACTGCACAAGACCAATATCGTAGTCTTTGCCTGAAATGTCTTTTGTGTACATCTCCTGCCACATAAGCCTTTTTGTTTTCAAATCCAACAGCGTCATCATTGTGGTGAGCCTGTATGTTGGTTCAATCGGATCCATGCCTGAAACACCGATTTTGTTCCAGAAAGTTTCTTTTAAGAAATTGCTCTGAACATCCATCCCGCTTGTTACCATTATCAAGTAATCCGCATTAAGGTTTCTTGTAACCCTTTGCAGGTTCAGATAGTCGATATTGTAATTGTATTTGTATTCATTGAAAAAAGTCTGTGTGTAGATATCGAGATTCTTCGTAATCTTAGCCATTGATTCACCTAGTACAGGTGCATATACATGTCCTGAGCGGTTCAATTTCGTAATCAAATCAGATGCCATTATATCCGCAGCCGAACCCGTAACAAGGTATACAGTTCCCGCTCGATGGTCAATATCCGTGATGACAGCAACTGTCGGCTTCTTTTTAGTACTGTTAGGCGGTGCATCCGGAACTTCCATTATTGCATGCGCCTGAGTGGCAAATAACGCCAGTATAACTGTACATAGAATAGACTTCGTAAAAATTTTTTTGAATTTATTTAAAAAATACATAATATCCCTCATCCCACCACAATATTATTATAAATTCCCTCCATTTTTATATCCATTAAGTAATGGATTTTTATCAAATACTATGCAAGTAATATAGGGTTGGGATAACATATCGGAAATTTTATATATGACAGACAATTCTAAACTGATGGAACTCGCAAAAGAAGCCGCTCAACTGGCTTATGCACCTTATTCAAAATTTTATGTTGGTGCAGCAGCGCTCTATGAAAGCGGAAAATATTATACAGGCTGTAACGTTGAAAACTCAAGCTACGGGCTTTCGTTGTGCGCCGAAAGAAATGCTATTTCAACAGCAATCGCTTCGGGCGAAAAAAGCAGGCTGAAGAAAATAGCAATCTACTGTAACAACAGAAAAATGTGCACGCCTTGCGGAGCTTGTCGTCAGTGGATTGCGGAATTTGCCCATGATGAAAATGTAGAAATAATAATCGAAGCCGAAGATTCACACTGTCTGGTGTTCACCATAAACGACCTTCTGCCGCATAGTTTTAGTTTGTAAAATAATCGTATACAATATAAATAAAAGTTAAGGCGGGTATTAAACCCGCCTTTAAATTTATAAATTTATGCCAATATAGCTTTGAGGTCTTCTTCCGGTGTTGTGATTGGTTTTATTTTGAATTTATCAACCAATATATTCAACACATTCGGCGAAACAAAGGCTGGCAGGCTAGGTCCAAGCCTGATATTCTCGATGCCGAGATACAACAGCGTTAGCAATATACAAACCGCCTTCTGCTCATACCAGGAAAGAACAAGCGACAACGGAAGCTCGTTTACTGAGCAGTTGAACACTTTTGATAATTCAACAGCCACTTTTATCGCACTGTATGCATCGTTACATTGCCCCATATCAAGGAGTCTTGGGATTCCACCCTCTCCGTTTAAAGTGCCTAGATCTAAATCATTGAATCTGAACTTTCCGCAAGCCAATGTCAAAACGATAGTGTCGTCGGGAGTTTGTTTAACAAAGTCCGTATAGTAGTTTCTGCCCGGCTTCGCACCGTCACATCCGCCTACTAGGAAGATATGTTTGAGTTTTCCTTCTTTAACTGCGTTGACAATTTTATCCGCAACAGATAAAACCGTATTGTGTCCGAAACCGACTGTCAACTCATCACCGCCATTTATACCGGTCATTTTTCTATCTTCGCTGTATCCGCCTAACTCGAGTGCTTTTTGAATTACCGGAGAGAAATTTTTATCGTCACCGATATGCACCATTCCCGGATATTCAACAACAGATGTCGTGAAAACTCTGTCTTTGTAGCTGTCTTTGACAGGCATTATGCAGTTTGTTGTGAACAAAATCGCACCCGGAAGGCTATCGAACTCTTTTTGCTGATTCTGCCAGGCTGTACCGAAATTTCCTTTCAAATGAGAATACTTTTCAAGCTCGGGATATGAGTGGCACGGAAGCATTTCACCGTGTGTATAGATATTTATCCCCTTGTCTTTTGTCTGTTCCAAAAGCATAGACAAGTCGTGCAAATCATGACCCGTAACAACAATGAACGGCCCTTTTTCAATATTAGTTGTAACCTTCATTGGAGTAGGGTGTCCGTAGGTTTCAGTGTTCGCTTTGTCGAGAAGTTCCATGCATTTGAGGTTAATTTCACCTGTTTTTAACACAACGGGCAGCAGTTCATCCGCACTCAAATTCTTTGAAATATCCTGCAATGCCTCATAGAAGAAGTTGTTCACCTCTTCGCTCTTATAACCTAAAACCCAGGCATGATGAGCGTATGCTGCGATACCTTTTAATCCGAACAGGATAAGAGATTTCAAACTTCTTAAGTCCTCATTGCATTCCCAAACAGTTTTAATATCAAAAGTCGACGGCTGTTTAATCGCAGCTTTAACTTTTTGTGTGAATTTTTGGATAGATTCGTTATCAAAATTGACGTTTGTTATGGTTGTGAACAAACCGTCAATAAGTATTTTTGTGATTTCTTCATTCTTCTCCCCTGCATTAGCAAGTTCAATAAGACTGCTCGTCAACTCGTCCTGCAAATTCGCAGTATCAGCCTGCTTGCCGCAGACACCCGCTGCCATTGTGCAGCCTTTTCCCTGAGCTGTCTGCTCACATTGAAAACAAAACATAGACATAATTATTTCTCCTTTTTGGCTATATAAAAGTTTTTTCGGTGGGCAAGCCTGCCCACCCTACATCTGCTATTGTTAATCCGACCTATTTTAAATTAACTCACCTTGGATTGATACAGTGTAATCCTTAATAGGAATTATTTTATTCGCCTTTTGTAGCGCCTCTGTGACAATCATTTCTACCCCGCCACAGCAAGGTACTTCCATATGAACAATTGAAACCGATTTTATATCCTGATTCTCGAAGATGTTTGCGAGTTTCTCTATATATGAATCAATATCGCTGTCGAGTTTTGGACATAGCATTATCAAAATCTTGTTCTTTAAGAATTTGTTGTGGAAATTCGGATAAGCAAAAGCCGTGCAATCAGCAGCAATAACCAAATCCGCTCCTTTTAGATAAGGTGCGTTAGGGTTCATCAATTTAAGCTGTATCGGCCAGTTGCTAAGCTCTGATTGAAGCTGCACATTATGATTTTCGGCCGCCGCCGGTGCCTTAGCTGCTCTCAAATCCTTTTGTAAAGTACCCGGACATCCACAAGGGAGTTTGTCTTCGAGAACGGGAACTTCGTAATTGTTTTTCTTTAAGAAGTCGACAGCCTGCTCATACAAAGTATTTTCGCCATGGTCTTTTAAGTGTGCAAGGTGGGCTTTAACGACATTCGGTCCGCCTTTGACAACATTTTCCATAACTTTATATTCATCATATGGCTCAGCTTCGCGTTCTTCGATTTTCATCGCGTCACGAGGGCAGGTCTTTATACAAGCACCGAGACCGTCACAGAACAGGTCGCTTATCAGTCTGGCTTTTCCGTCAATGACTTGCAGAGCACCTTCCGGACAGTCCGGAATACAAGCACCGCAGCCGTTACATTTATCTTCGTCGATTTTTATTATTCTTCTTTTCATAGTTTTACCTTTTACCTTTAATTTTACGTTTTTACAAACTCATATCACTGATTTTGTGGCTATACATGTAATCTTTAAACTCTTTGTTTATTTTATGAACCAGGCTGCCCATCACGCAATTCGGGCAATCTTTGGACTTGGAAGAAAATAAACAGCTTTTGGGTTCGGTTTTGCCTTCAATAATTTCATAAATTTCCATAAAGCTTGCGTTTTTCTTTGACGAAACTATCTTAAATCCGCCTTTAGGTCCTTTCACTGAAGTCAAATAACCGGCTTTTACCATTCTTTGAAGAACCTTTGACAGGTGATTGTCTGAAATTTGAAACTTCTCTGAGATTTCTTTCAGTGAAACAATTTCATTCTCCTTGTTAGCAAGGTAAATCATTGAGTGGAGGGCTATTGCGAAGGCTTCGGATATTTGAATCATTTTTACCCCTTATTTATTTTACTAATTTAGTATATTAGTACTATAATACCAATTTATAAATTTGTCAAGTCAAAAGCTTTGTTTTAGTGAAGTTACTCTGAAAGCAATCACCTGCTGAAAACCCGACACAATATATAAAATAAAAACTTTATAATTTTTAACAAAATATTCTTTTTTTCAATTATTCGAAAAACTTTTATAGTATCATGAAAACGTTTAGATAAGAGGGATTTAAGAATGAGCAAATTCAACCTTTTAGCGTATATCCTTCCACCGGAAGAAAAGATTTTTTATACGCTTTTTGAGGAGAGTGCAAAGGTTTGCAACGAAACAGCAGAACTTTATAACGACATCGTCACTAACGGACTGCACGAAGATCATATCATTTCGGCGAAACGCCTAAAACATAAGAGCAACGATCTTTTAAAAGAAACTCTTCACCAGTTAAATATAACGTTTATCACGCCGATAGACAGGGAAGACATCCAGTATATCACTACATTGCTTAATAAAATTACAAAGAGAATTGTTAAAGCGTGTGTGAATTTAAGAGTTTACAGACTTGATGTTTATACAGAAAATATGAAAAAACAAGCCCAGACATTGATGCAAGCAACCAATGAATTGGGCTTTATTATTAACAAATTCAAAAAAGTCACTCAGCTCAAGGTCATGACAGAGAGCAACCTGAAAATGAAAGAGATTGAAACACACGGCGACGAGATTCTTTACCATGCTATGGATGAATTGTTCTCCGGAAAATACGATGCTCTTCAGGTTATCAAGTTGAGAGACATTCACAAAGATATCGAAAATGCTCTGGACAGCTGTTTCTCAGTTTCTGACCAGGTAGTGAACGTTGTATTTAAACAGAGCTAGGGCTCGTGTCTTCCGCACTGCGGCGCCGACCCGGTCGTGATGCGGTTTGAGTAGCAGACTGTATGGGGGGGCTATTGCCCACCAAAAAAGAGAAAGATTTATGGAAGTTTCAATAATTTTATTAATACTGGTAGTAGCCGCAGCACTTGTATTCGAATATATCAACGGTTTCCACGATGCCGCAAACGCTATCGCAACCGTTGTTTCAACAAGAGTTTTAAACCCGAGACAAGCTGTATTATACGGTGCAGTCCTTGAATTTGCCGGTGCATTAATGGGTACACACGTAGCAAAAACAATCGGTTCAGGAATCATTAATCCTGAAACCATCACACTGACAGTTATATTATGCGCACTTATTGCAGCAATAACCTGGAATTTAATAACCTGGTATTTCGGATTGCCTTCAAGTTCCTCTCACGCTCTTATAGGCGGACTGATAGGTGCTTCGGTAGTGAATGCAGGCTGGGGCTGTGTAATATTTGCACAACTGCTTAAAAAAGTAATTCAGCCGATGTTCCTTGCTCCTATGATAGGGTTTGGGGTCGGTTTTATTGTTATGGCGATATTGCTCAGAATGTTTCACAAAGCGAATCCGGACAAATTAAACAGAAGATTCAGACGAGCACAACTTTTTTCAGCAGGCTTAATGGCCTTGTCTCACGGATCCAACGATGCTCAAAAAACAATGGGTATCATTACTCTGGCACTTCTTGCAGGAGGTATCTTACACTCCAAAGGGGACGGTTCTTTTGAGGTTCCGATTTATGTAATCCTCACCTGTGCTTCGGTTATGGCTTTAGGTGTAATGTCAGGCGGCTGGAAAATCATTAAAACCATGGGAAGCAAAATCATCAAATTGAAACCCATCAATGGTTTTGCGGCAGAATCTTCAGCGGCAGGTATTATCCTCACGGCATCACATTTCGGTGTACCGTTGAGTACAACTCACGTTATTTCCACATCTATCATGGGTGTCGGAACGACATACAAAGCACACGCCGTTAAGTGGGGAGTCATCGGAAATATTGTATGCGCCTGGGTTTTGACAATCCCGGTTTGCATGTTTATTTCAGGGCTGATTTATACGATTTATAAATACTTGATTGCGTAGTCTATTATAGGGCAATACCAAACATATAGCTGTCATTCTGAGCGCAGCGAAGAATCTCTGGAGCCAAGCAGCATGGTATTTTCATTCAAAGATTCTTCGGTCACTTTGTTCCCTCAGAATAACACAAAATATTATGTGTTATGAATTATCGAGGCTTTAACACTACGTAAATAGGATGATATGTTAACTTCACCTTATTATTTTCGGTGAAGTTTTCTTTATAAAATTTTTCAAAGTTTTTCAGCTTCGAAAAAGTCCAGCTCAACGGCTTCAATCCGTTTGTGCCCGAATTTTTTATATGTTTTAAAACTTCTATCGGTGAGTCGAAATACAACGTAGAGATATCCTCATCAAAATACAATATCTCAAAATCCTTCTCACATAGCTGTTTAAGGGTTTCTGCTTTTAAATAACTCAACGAAAGCCCTGTGGTTTCTTTTATTTCAGCATAATTATTCTCGCCAAAAGTCGTGAAAGCAAAGTACCCACCGCTATTCAGGCTGTTTTTCATTTTCAGAAGAAGTTCAGGCGCGTCGATAACCCACTGCATAACAGCATTCGACGCTATCAAATCAAACTTGTCCTCCACAGGCAGGCTCTCTATATCGCCTGAGAGAAACTTTGCATTTCGGATAATATGATTCACATAGTTTTCGGAATCTTCGATGATATCGTTTGCACAGTATTCATCAAACTTCATTTTTTCAAGAATATCTTTCGTTAAAAAGCCAGTGCCCACACCGAACTCAAATATTTTTTTAAACTCGTTACCTCCGCATTCGCAGATTTTTTCAGCAAGAATCCTCGCCATGATTCGCTGCACAAATGCCGAATTGTCATATGTAGCAAGGTTTTTTTTGAATCTGTTTTTTACTAAGTTCTTATCTAACATTTTTTTATATGTCACCTGACTCCGGTTTCTTTTAGCGTACCAAGTCCATGTGGTCTCCCGCCCTAATTGTTTTCAAACAGCTCTTTAAATATTTCATCTGAATAGAATGGAAAATGTCCGTCCTCGATATTAATTATACTCCCGGGAGGATATTTTTGCCAAAAGTTAATCTGATTTCTTGTCGGAACGACTTTGTCGTATTTTGCTATGTAAACTTTATCGAATTTCAAATCAGCCACTTCACCCGGTGTGAAAAACTCTCTCATTTTAACAAGCTCGTTTGTGCAGCTTTCGGCTGTCCTTTGAGGCAGGTTGTTATTGAAAATCTCAAGGTGTTCTTTATTATAAAACAGCCTCTCTCTGAATTTTACGACAGATTCAGAGTCCATTTTTTCTGTAAGCTCAGCCATTTTTACAGGTACACCATACATATCATCAACCGGCACAAGGGTTCCGTTGATTGCTATTTTCTTTTTTATGTTCGGAATTTTGTCCCATTTGTCCGATAAGAATCCTGCAACACAAACCCCATACGAATATGCAAGCAGTGTGATATTTTCATACGGTGAAAAATCGAACTCAAAATCCAACGTCTTATAGTCATACAAAAACAACACATTTTTGCTGAATTTTTGTACAAGAAACGGTGTCTCTGACATCCCCCAGCCGCAAAAAAATACAATCAGATCCTTGCTTTTATTGTCTAATAAAAATTGTTTCATTTATTTTCTTTCAATGTTCCTGCTTGTATTTTGTGTGTTTATCAACATTCAAAATAATCACGACACGTCATTCCGAACTTGTTTCGGAATCGCATAGTTTATGAGATCCTGAAACAAGTTCAGGATGACGTTGTTTTTTTGATCATGAATGTTGATAAACACACACATATCTCTATTGAATTGCCGCCTTTATTCTGTGAGCGACTCTTTCTTTGCCAAGTATTATAAGGGTTGCAACCATATCCGCACCATGGGTTCTGCCTGTAGTTGCGGCTCTAAGTGCCCACATAGTGTCTTTTGGCTTGATGCCTTGCTCTTTGAAGTAGTTTCTCAATTCACCCAGCTGGTCATGGAACTTTTCTTCGTTGTTAAAATCCCAGTTCTCAAGTTCATTAACCGCATATTGAAGAACTTTTTGAGAACCTTCTGTATTTATAACAGTCTCTTTAACATCATTCTCATATTCAACGTCCTTGCCGAAAAAATACTTAACAGACTCGGTCAAATCAGACAGAATCGTAATCGGTTCGCGAGTGATTTCAACTATCTTCTCAAGATTCGCCTCAGATAATTCGGACGATGCAGACAAATCGTAATTTGAAAGATAAGGCTTAACCTTTTGCGTAAGCTCTTTTATATCCATTTTTTTGATGTACTGACCGTTCATCCAGTTCAGTTTGTCGTATTCGAAAATAGAGTTTGATGATGAAACTTCATTGATTCTAAAATCTTGCGCAATCTCATCGAGCGACTTGATTTCCTGTCCGTCAGACGGTGACCAGCCAAGAAGCGCAATAAAGTTAATCAAAGCTTCTGTCAAATAACCTTTTTCAACAAACTCTGAAACAGCAGTAGCGCCGTGGCGTTTAGAGAGTTTGCTTCTGTCAGGAGCAAGAATCATACCCAAATGCCCGAACAAAGGAACGGGAACACCAAGCGCCTCATAAATAAGAACCTGTTTTGCCGTATTTGAAATATGATCCTCACCTCTTATGATGTGAGAAATTTTCATCTCCATATCATCTACTACAACCGCAAAGTTGTATGTAGGCGTGCCGTTGGATTTCATTATTACAAAGTCACCGATGAGGTTGTTCTCGAATTTCAATTCGCCCTTGACCATATCGTCGAATTTTGTGATGCCTTCATCAGGAACCTGGAATCTGATAGAGGGCTTTCTGCCTTCTGCTCTCAATTTCTCCTGCTCTTCTTTAGGAAGACAGCGGCATTTGCCCGAGTATTTGTGAGCGGTTTTATTTTTTATAGATTCTTCTTTTTCAGCCTCAAGTTCTTCCTGTGTGCAGAAACACTCATAAGCATGACCTGATTCAATCAGTTTTTGAGCATATTTCGGATAAATATCGAACCTGTCAGATTGCTGATATGGGCCGTAAGGGCCGCCGACATCAGGACCTTCATCCCAATTCAAGCCGAGTGCCTTCAAGCTGTCATAAATGTTTTTTACATATTCAACATTCGAACGCTCAAGATCAGTATCTTCAATCCTTAACACAAACTTTCCGTTATTTTTTTTAGCGAAAAGATAGTTGAATAAAGCTGTTCTTGCTGTTCCTACGTGTAAATTTCCACTTGGTGACGGGGCTATTCTTACTCTGACTTGATTATTATCCGCAATGTTATTCGCAATATTGTCCATTTAATGCTCCTGAATTAACTTCCATATATTCCTAATTCTACATCAAAAATAACTTCCCAAAATAATTATTTTATGCCTATAATTTATACATAGATTATTAAAAGGAATTGATTATGCAAGCAAGAAGAGCTGCCCGAGAACTGGCGCTGATACTGTTCTCACAGTTTGATAAAAATATCGCAAAATACAACCAGACAGAGTTTGAAGATATTATCTTAAAGTCTGTCAGAACTCTGACAAATAATTCTGCTGAAGAGCTGAAAGTCAGCCTCGGCGGACTATATAAAATGAAAGAAGATATCGAAACCTATGAGGCTCACTCTGAAGTGAACCTTAATAGACCGATGGAAGTTTCAAATATCCCTGTGCCATTGCCGATGACCTCTGATATGGTAGGACGTATTGATGAGATGATTAATATTGCAGACAAGGTTGTTTTAGCATTGGAAATAGCTGAAATGACTGCGCTTGAACATACCGGCGAAGTAAAAAATTATGTCTTCCAAATCGCTAATTCATTTAAAGATCATTCGGATGAAATTGATGCAATGATTAAGAAATTCGCCCACGGTTGGGATATCGACAGACTCGTGAAAATCGACAAAGATATCTTGAGAATCTCAATCGCTGAATTGATGTTTATCGAAGGCGTTCCGATGAAAGTCGTTATTGATGAAGCGCTTGAATTGGCAAAGAAGTATTCGACAGACGACTCTTCTTCTTTCATAAACGGTATCTTAGGCAAAGTGGTAGAAGAAGTTAAAGCAGCTAAAAAAGGTTAGACGATCTCACGCAGTCGCGGGCTTCCAATGATGTGATACATTATGAGCGTTCCTCACGCGATCTCATAAAATAATTATAATCCTATGAGACCCCGTAAAACTCTTATCTTTGTAAACTCTAAAACTGAATGCCCGGGGATGCAATATGCAAGGTGGTCTTGTCAGAGCATTAACAATGATTGTAAGATAAAACTATGTTTGATTTTTTTAAGAAAAAAGAAGAGCCTGCAAAGGTTAATGAATCCGAAGCGGCTAAAAAAGAAGCGACAGTAGAAGAAAAGAAGGGTTTCTTTTCTCTCAGTTTTGATGCTCTGAAAAAGACTATCGAAAAAACGAGCGAGTCGCTTGTTGAAAATGTCATCAAGCATGTCGAAAGCGAAGAAGAGTTTGATGAATTTATTCTCGATGATATGGAAGAACTCCTTATAAAAGCAGATTTGGGCGTGAATACTGCGTCTGAAATTGTGGACAAGCTCAGAAAAGGCAGCCAGAAAAAGCCTTCTCAGGTTCGTGAATATTTAAAAGAAGAGTTCGAAAAAATCCTAAGCTCTGCCGGTTCAAATATCTTGAACTACAAGGCAGGAGAGCTGAATATTTATTTTATCGTCGGCGTAAACGGTGCGGGTAAAACAACTTTAATCGGAAAACTCGCAAACAGATTCAAACTCCAAGGCAAAAAAGTCCTTGTAGCTGCTGGTGACACATTCAGAGCGGCTGCCGAAGAGCAGTTGAATATTTGGAGCAAAAGAGCCGGAGCGGATATAGTCAGAAATGACGGCGCTGACCCTGCATCGGTGGTTTTTGATGCGATAAAAAAAGCCAAAGACGAAAGCTATGACGTGATTCTTGTCGATACTGCGGGTCGTTTGCAAAACAAATTTAACCTTATGCAGGAGCTCGAAAAAGTAAAAGCCGTGATAGACAAGAATGCCTCCGAATCTTTAAGAGAATCGGTTCTTGTCCTCGACGCCAACACAGGACAAAACGGGCTTTCGCAGGCAAAAGTTTTTTCTGAATGCGTGAATCTGACCTCTGTTGCACTGACAAAGCTGGACGGCTCGGCTAAAGGCGGTATCATTATTGCGATAGCCAAAGAAATGGGATTGCCTGTTAAGCTTATCGGAGTGGGTGAAAAACTCGAAGACTTAAAAGACTTCAATGCTGATGACTATATAAACGCCTTGTTTAGCTAGTTTTGATAAACTTGTGCTGCTGATTTGTTACGTAAATACTCTAAGATAGCTCCTCCGACCTCTTCGTTAGGGTCAAAAGGCGATTGCGGCGGATAAAATGTGTTTTTAATCATCATACTCATCAACGGTCCGAATCCGTCAGGGACTTGTGTTTTTCTGTAAACTCCTGCCAGCCCCACCTGTACATTTGGAGAATTTGTATGGTTGAACCTTGAAATCACGGGATATGTATTCCAAAGACCTTTTACACCTGAATCAGCCATCTTGTCCAAGATGTAAAGCCCTTCGGTTATTTGT
>JAVBRY010000013.1:0-2977 GCA_031547505.1 Candidatus Gastranaerophilaceae bacterium
AATGAAAATAAAAGATAAAAATATCAAATTTAATGTAGAGCATAGTAACCTGCCCGGCACTATATTCCTGGATGAAGACAAAACTCGGCAGATAATTATAAATTTGATAAGCAATGCTGCAAAATTCACACAAAACGGTGAAATTACCTGGAAAATGGGTTTTGTACCAAGTGAAAATATGCTGCACATGGAAGTATGCGACACCGGGTATGGAATCTCAGATGAAGAAATATCTGAAATATTCAAGCCTTTTGAACAAACCGAATCCGGTTTGAAATATGGAGGAACAGGGTTAGGACTGGCAATTACATACAACCTTGTAAAAATGTTAAAAGGTGAGATTTCCGTAGAGAGCATTGTAGGAAAAGGAACAACATTTAAAGTAAAGATACCTGTGGAAAACTACAGCTATGAAGATGAAATTTCGATTTCCGGCTCGAAAAAAGTCTCCAAGCTGGCTAACAAAGGTAAGGGTAAAAGTAAAACTAAAAAAATACTTATTGCTGACGACTCGCCAGAGAACAGAGATATTTTAACGTCTATCTTAAAAAATGTCGGTTTCAAAGTTATTGCCGTAAATGACGGAAGTGAAGTACAAAAGGCAGTAGAAAAAAACAAGCCTGATTTGATATTTATGGATTTAAAAATGCCTGTTTTAAATGGAATAGAAGCCGCCAAAATACTAAAATCGACTCCTAAATATAAAGATATTCCGATAGTAGCAATAACTGCCGGAGTATTCGGACTTGACAGAACTCCTGTATATGAAGCAGGTATGGAGCGCATAATTATAAAGCCATACAGCAACCAGGAAATATATGAAACAATAAAGCATTACTTAAGTGTTGAATATGTTTATGAGTAGGTTGTTTTAAAAAATGTCATACCGCTGTGTCAGACTATAAGAAACACTTTAATTTAGTTCTGAGCGGTATCTGAATATATGATTTTAGACCCCGCTCAGAATTAAATTATTGATTTCATTCTACAATTACACAGCGGGGCGACAGGGAAGCTTTCTAGCAAGAGACCCCGCACCTATACCACGCTATTCAATCCACTTAAATGAAGAAACGTATTTTTCTCCGCCGATGTCACCGTCGATTTTTGCAGAGAAGATTCGATAAACCTTGTCATCCAATTCAATACCCGGGATACGGCTGATATCTTTTGCAACTTTTGATTTATCTGACCCGTCAAGTTTGATACCCGGAATGAGATTCAACAAAGAGTTGAATGAAGCGTTTCCGACAGGCCCCAAGATTCCGTCAGCTTTCTTTGTCAATCTGCCAAACACATACAAATCAGCCAGCTGTTCGGAGAAGTCGTATTTGCCCCTGATAAATAAGCTCAAGTTATCTCCTTTGGAGAAGATTTCAAGCTTCTGGGCTACACCGTCAGCGATTGTTATTCTGCCTTTGATTGATTCAAAGTACCCTGTTTTTACAGGTGTAAGCAGATCAAGCAAGTTGTTTATACTGAGCCCTGTGATTCCGCTTTTAAAGAAGTTGCCTGCTTTTAAGAGGTACTCGATAGAGCCGAGTTTAGGCATTTTTCCGTCTTTGATTACGAAGTTTACGCTTCCGCTGGAATTCTTTAATCGTTCTTCTTCGTTTGTACCGCTGGTGCTTATGACCGCTTCACCGTCCAGTGAGCCGAAAATCTGGTCTTTTACATCGAAGAATGCCGATGCCATTTTGTTCGCATCTACATTTTTCGCTGACATTTCAAGGTTTAGTTTTGCGGTTTTGAAGTTGTATCCTGCAAGTCCGGCTATTGTTCCGCCTGTGATTTCAGCTCCGATATCTGAGATATTCAAGATAGAATCTTCGCCTAGCGTAAATTTAGCTCTGTAATTTTTTGCCGGTAAATCTCTAATCAAAACGTCTTGTGCCATCATTTCTCCTTTATTAATAATAAAGTCCGAAACATTCAAAGGAGTTTTCGGGTCAATGATTCTTCCGGCAGAAGGGTTTATGCCGACATTGTGCAGTTTAACCTGAGTCAGAGAGTTGATTATCGAATCGAGATTCACTTTTTTTGAGCTGATTTTCACCTCTTCAATAGTTACAGGAAGAGTGATTTTGTTTTTAGCCACTGCCTCGATTAAAAAGTCTGAATTGTAACTCTGTCCGCTCATTGTAAGATTTATCAATTTAGGTGAAAACTTCACGTCAATTTTATTCAAAACCGTGTCATACATAGGCATATCGAGGTTTGTCATCGACGCATCGCCAAGAATCCTCGGGGTGTTTACATCACCATCAAGAGTCAAGTTACAATTGAACATACCTTGTTTTAAAACAGATTTTTTGAAAAATACGTTGAAGATTTTTACGTTAGCACTGTTTAGAGTATTCACTTTAAAGGAATCCAGAATATAGCTGTTCGCTGTACGGGTGATTTTTCCGTTGGCGCTAATGATTTCAAGCGGGTAAGTATTTTCGTTCTGTGAAACCATATAGCGAATATAGCTGAATTTTTTTACATCAATTAAATTTCCTCTAATCGAAATAATCCCGTTTAATTCTCTTGCATCCGATGTGTCGCCAAGGTTTGCACCCATATAATATATATCCGCATCTTCGCCAAATTTAAGCTGCGGTTTTATTGAGTATCCGTGCGAGTCACCCCAGAACTCTGACGTTATTGTGATGTCGCCTTTGGGTTTTATGGGGTATGTGAGGTTGTTGTTTATATATTTATTCGCAAAAGTTTCTGTCAGCTTTGATGTGAAATAGCCTCTGAATTTTGCATCCGTTTTATAGTCTTTTACAGAAGCATTAAGAAAAACAGGCGTGCCGTCGAACATTGCACTCACAGATTTTAACATCAAGGAGCCGTCTTTAAGTATTATATCCCCGCTTGAAACAGCTATCGGTATCGCGAGGGCTTTTTGGGTAAATTTAATATCCTGAAGTTTTATGGTTCCGTTTTCTTTATTATTTTTGCAGGTGATATCGACATCAGCCCTGCC
>JAVBRY010000088.1:0-11832 GCA_031547505.1 Candidatus Gastranaerophilaceae bacterium
ATCAATTGGTAGAATATTTCAGCCCAAATGGTTGTATTTTGTCCCAAATTTAGTATTTTATATTGAAAAAATATAATCATAATAATCACACAGTCCAATGTGATAGCAACATTTATAGTACATGTCATACCGCTGCGTCAGACTGTAAAATACACTTTAATGTAGTTCTGAGCAGTCTCTAAATGCATCAGTCTCAGACCCCGCTCAGAATTTTCTTGTTATATTATTCAATAATCGCTCAGCGGGGTGACATTCTTCAATATGTTATAATTATCAGATGGAAAACACATATGCTGTTTATATTCTGACAAATTTTAAAAATACTACATTTTATGTAGGCATAACAAGTAACCTGGTTAAACGTATATATGGGCACAAAAATAAGTTAGCAGATGGTTTTTCGGCTAAATATAATTTAAACAAACTAGTTTATTATGAACTAACAAATTCAGCTGAAGCTGCTATATTTCGTGAGAAGCAGCTTAAAAAATGGCGTAAACAATCTAAAATAGATTTAATTGAAGAAAGCAATCCGGACTTTAAAGATTTATATGATGAAATCTTATAACTGTATGTCACCCCGCTGAGTTATTGTGTGGTGTTACAATAATTTTGTCTGAGCGGGGTCTAATAGTTTTTTCTGCTTAAATTCTTCACTAAAAACCTAAACCTACGGCAGACTAATCATTCTTTTCAGCTCATCAGGACGGCTGGACTTAGACAGAGCGTCTTCTGAAGTAATTGCTTTTCTCTTATACAACGTCGCAAGAGCTGTTTCAAGTGTCTGCATACCAAACTGTGAACCTGTTTGGAGAGCAGAATAGATTTGTGTAGTCTTACCTTCACGAACAAGGTTGGCAACCGCACTGGTAACAATCATAATCTCCTGTGCCATTACACGACCAACCTGCTCGCCCAATTCATCAATCCTCGGGAGCAGTGTTTGAGAAAATACAGCTATAAGCGAGTTAGAAAGCTGAATACGAATCTGCTGCTGCTGAATCTCAGGGAATACGTCGATAATACGGTCAACCGTTTGGCTCGCAGAGCTTGTGTGAAGTGTTCCCATCACCAAGTGGCCTGTTTCCGCCGCTGTAATTGCGAGTGAAATAGTTTCAAGGTCACGTAACTCACCTACCAAAATGATATCCGGATCTTCACGAAGAGCTGATCTCAGGGCGTTTGCGAAAGAACGTGTGTCTTGTCCCAATTCACGCTGGTGCACAACACTCTTTTTAGACTCATGCAAAAACTCTACCGGGTCCTCGATTGTAAGAATATGCTCACTTCTCGTTGTATTAATATAATCAATCATCGAAGCCAAAGTTGTTGTTTTACCTGAACCTGTCGGTCCTGTAACAAGGATAAGCCCTCTCGGTTTCTCGGTAATCTGCCTTACAATTGGCGGAAGTCCTAAAGATTCAAAAGAAGGAACTTCAGTATTAATCGTCCTGAACGCAGCTGCATATGTACCTTTATTTCTATAGACGTTCACCCTAAAACGGCCGACTCCCTGAATACCATAGCTTAAATCCAGTTCCCAGTCTTGTTCAAGTTTTCTTCTCTGTTCATTGTTGAGAATCGGAAAAACAAGAGTCTCAACATCATCAGATGTTAAAGCCTTAAGGTTTGTTCTGACCAGTTTTCCGTCAATACGTAAAACAGGAGGAAGGTCAACAGATATGTGAAGGTCACTTGCATTTTTATTGACCGCATCTTCCAATAATTCCTCGATTAACATCCATCTCTCCTTATGTTAGTGCTATAATTATCCTTATATTACATATGTTTGTTGTGAATGTCAAAAAAAATGGAGCATAAAGATGATACAAGTAAAACCTATAAAACTAAACGACTTTGAGATTGGAACAGAAAAATTAACCATCCTCGCAGGACCTTGTGCCATCGAAAATAGAGAAATCCTCTTTCAAACAGCAGAAAACCTCAAAGCGCTGACTGAAAAACTCGGGATTAACTTTGCATTTAAATCCTCATTCGATAAAGCCAACAGAAGCTCTATCAACTCTTTCAGAGGACCGGGCATTGAAAAAGGACTTGAAATGCTTGCTGAAATTAAAAAAGAATTCAATGTACCCATAGTCACAGATATACACCTGCCTGAACAAGCTTCTATTGCCGCAAAAGTAGCTGATATTCTCCAAATTCCTGCATTCTTGTGCAGACAAACGGATTTGGTGGTTGCAGCTGCAAAAACAGGTAAAATCTTAAATATTAAAAAGGGTCAATTCCTTGCCCCGGCTCAAATGCAACCTTTGGCTAAAAAAGTAAGCGACTCGGGCAACGATATGATTTTATTGACCGACAGAGGTGTTTCTTTTGGCTATAACAACCTCGTTTCAGATATGAGAGCAATCCCAATAATGCAAGAAATTGGCTATCCTGTAGTTTTTGACGCAACTCACAGTGTACAGTTGCCGGGTGGAGCGGGAGAATGTTCTTCAGGCGAAAGAAAATTCGTCGAAACTTTAGCCAAAGCCGCTGTCGCTTCAGGTGCAAATGCACTGTTCTTTGAAGTTCACCCCGACCCTGATAAAGCACTCTGCGACGGCCCGAACATGCTATCTTTCTCAGATGCGGCAAGAATCTTCGCCGTATGCAATGAGATTTTTAAAGTAGTAAATGCAAAATAAAATAAAAACTACGCATTCGCGGGCTTCCGATAGTGTAGTATATCTCAAAGCTTTCGTTACGCGATCTCATACAACATATAGATTTTATGAGACCCCGTAAAAACCTGCTCTTTGGCATTTGCAACAAACAATGCCCGGGGCAGGCTTGAGTCGTAGACGAGGAACGAGTCTTACGAATCAGGATACTTGTACAAGTGCACAAATTTTTTTGTAAATTTTTCCATCAAAGTTATATAAAACTGCATACACGACAGTGTTTGTGTTGTACGATACCCCTAAGGAACAGCCGAATCAAGGAATTAAGAAACTGTCATGCTCATATATGAAATACAAGCAGTAGCCAAAACAGCAACTGAACTTAGAAATTTTACCCCAAAAATCAAAAGACCTGTAAAAAACTTTACTACAGAAGAATATAACAAATTCTTCGATGAAGTTCTGCCTAGACTCAATGATAAACAAACAAAAAACATCGCCAGTGACCACTTCAGTTCTTTGGCTAAAGAAGAGCAAAAAACATTTTTGGATGATTTGTTTGGAAAAAAAGGCATAATTGAAACTTCGAAAAAAGGTCCAAAACGCTTTTTGGAAGTAAAAGATATGATGTACAATTTTATTTATACCCTGTTCCACAACCCTAATGAAGCAGCTTTTAAATATTCTCAAAGCATTAAATTGGCGGAAAAACAAAAAACTCTGGCAGAAATAAACCGCTTTCGTGCTAATGCCTAGTTAGCAAAAAGAAGTTGCATCTCGACAGATTTCAATCTTTGCATTCAATATGTAGATTGGGTGCAACCCAACAGAAATAAAACCAATTTTTTAGCCATTTTCAGCAGAATGTTAAATAATATTGCTATTTACATGGGGTAAAACTTGCAAATTATTCCAAAAATGCTATACTAGTCATGTTATTAATGTTTCGGCTAGTGTAAAAACCTTACGAGGGTAGGCTTATAGGTAGTATGTGATGAAAGTCTGTACAATTTATAATTCCCTCGTTTTTTTTATGCTTAAAAACGAATATTCGCATAGAATAATTGCATTCCCGGGCCAGAAATTGTGAGTGAAGTAATAAGATGTATTTTACGGGATCTCCTAAAATTTATAAATTCAATGATGTCACCACCTCACCCCAACCCTCTCCTTGAAGGAGAGGGATAATAACCCAACTAAACTGTTGTAATCTGTTCTCCCTCGTGTGATAATCATAGGTGACTTATTAGGATAAGAAGGAGAATTGACATGCCAACAATTATTGAAGATGTAAAAGCCAGACAGATTCTGGATTCCAGAGGAAACCCAACCGTAGAAGTAGACGTAACACTTTCTTGCGGCGTTGTAGGACGTGCAGCAGTTCCGTCAGGTGCTTCAACAGGTATTTTCGAAGCTTTGGAACTCAGAGACGGCGACAAATCAATCTATGGCGGAAAAAGCGTTTTAAAAGCGGTTGATAACGTAAACACACTTATCGCTCCCGAATTAATGGGCGAAGATGCAGCAGACCAGCAAGCAATCGACAAACTTATGATTGACCTTGACGGTACTGATAACAAATCTAAATTGGGTGCTAACGCAATTTTAGGCGTTTCTTTGGCAGTGGCTAAAGCAGCTTCTATGGCTTATGAAACACCATTATACAGATACCTTGGCGGTGTCAACGCAACAACACTTCCTGTTCCGATGATGAACATCATCAACGGCGGTGCACATGCTGACAACAATATCGACTTCCAGGAGTTCATGATTGCTCCTGTAGGTGCTAAAACATTCGAAGAAGCTATCAGAATGGGTGCTGAAATATTCCACGCATTGAAAAAAGTTCTTCACGACAAAGGCTTGGCTACTTCTGTAGGTGACGAAGGCGGATTCGCTCCAAACCTCGGCTCTAACGAAGAAGGCATCCAGGTTATCCTTGAAGCTATCAACAACGCAGGCTACAACACAGACCAAATCAAAATCTGCTTAGATGTAGCTTCATCTGAATTCTACAAAGACGGAAAATATACCTTAGACGGCGAAGGCGGAAAGTCATTCACAAGTTCTGAAATGGCTGACTTCTTGACTGCTTGGGTTAACAAATATCCTATCATCTCTATCGAAGACGGTATGGCTGAAGAAGACTGGGAAGGCTGGAAAATCCTTACAGACAAACTCGGCGAAAAATGCCAGCTTGTTGGTGACGACCTGTTCGTAACAAACACATCAAGACTCGAAAGAGGTATCAAATCTTGCACAGCGAACTCAATCCTCATCAAAGTAAACCAAATCGGTTCTTTGACAGAAACATTGAACGCAATCAACATGGCTAAAGATGCAGGCTATACAGCGATTTCTTCACACCGCTCAGGTGAAACTGAAGACACATTCATCGCTGACTTGGCTGTAGCTCTAAACTGCGGACAAATCAAAACAGGTTCTGCTTCACGTTCTGACAGAATCGCAAAATATAACCAGTTAATCAGAATCGAACAAGAACTCGGTTCAGCAGCGAAATATCCGGGATTGAAAGCATTCAACGGACAAAAATCATGTTCAACAGAATGCTGCTGCGGATGCACGCACTAATCCAACGTCATTCTGAACTTGTTTCAGAATCCCATAGACATTGCGACCCTGAAACGAGTTCAGGGTGACGTAAATAAACAACCTAAAAACCGCCCTCAACAAGGCGGTTTTTAATTTTGTAAACAAAATACAATTTAAATAGCAACTTTTATTATGTTTGTACTTTAATCAATTATATAAATCTATAAAGAGGAAAATCAAATTATGCAATTAAAACCTATTCTAGCAAAACCGGCTTTTAAAAACCATTTAATGGAGCGTTGTGAAACAATCTACAAAGCAACCGTAGAAGAACATATGCTTAATGATAATATGGCAAGAATGAAAACCAAAATAGATCGTTTTACAAAAGAACTCCTGCAAAGCCGCATGGCCGAAAGTGTACAAAATAGCAAGGCTAAAAGTAAAACTGTAAAAATAGCTGAAGACTTTCCGCTAAACTTACAGCAACGCTGCAAAAAAAGATTGGACACAATGACACAGCAGATGATGCTGTCAATATCCGAAAAAAGGCTTGCAAAAGGCCGCCCCCCACATCCTGCCATTGTTAAATTTGTTGAAAGTTTAAAAAAGTAAATAAAATAAGATGCAAAGCATTTATATAAAGCAACAAAAAAGCCTGTAAAAAATTACAGGCTTTTTTGTATGTTCTCTCCTGACGGGAGAGAGAAATTTTTCAACACGAAATATTATTGAGTGTTAGAAAAATAAGAGAGGTGGCGGTTATAAATTCATTTTTTCTGCCCCCTCTCCCCAACCCTCGCCCCTGTGGGGTTATCCCAACGGGCGAGGGAGTGCACTATAAGAATAAAACCTCCTTTGAAATTCAAAGGAGGTTTTAAAGTATGTCTTAAACCTTAACGATTACTAGTGGTTACCGCAACCGCAAAGTTGTTTGTTGTTTCTTTCTTCAAGAACCGCTTGAGCAGCAGCAAGTCTTGCTTGCGGAACTCTGAAAGGTGAACAAGAAACGTAGTTCAAACCGATTCGGTGGCAGAACTTAACTGAAGCAGGGTCGCCGCCGTGCTCGCCGCAGATACCGCGCTTGAGGTTAGGTTTTACAGGAAGAGCTTTGTTCAAGCAGTATTCCATCAATTGTCCTACACCTTCTTGGTCAAGCGTTTCGAACGGGTTAGCAGGAAGGATTTTTTGCTCAACGTATCTTGTTAAGAATTTCGCTTCCGCATCGTCTCTTGAATAGCCGAAAGTCATCTGAGTAAGGTCGTTTGTACCGAATGAGAAGAACTCAGCGTACTCAGCAACTTCATCAGCCGTAAGAGCCGCACGTGGAATCTCAATCATAGTACCGAACATATAGTTCACTTCGATGCCTTTTTCGCTCATAACTTCTTTAGCTACTCTTTCAAGAACGCATCTGGCTTCTTTAAGCTCGTTCACGTGTCCGATTAAAGGAATCATGATTTCAGGTTTAACGTCTAAACCTTCTTTTTTCAAGTCACAAGCTGCGCTGAAGATAGCTCTGACTTGCATTTCGTTGATTTCAGGGTAAGTAAGACCCAAACGGCATCCTCTCAAGCCCATCATAGGGTTAGATTCAGACAAGCCTTCAACGATATGAAGCATTTCTTCGTCAGCTTTGTATTCTTGGTTAAGAGCCTTTTTAGTCGCAACTTTTGCAATCAATTCTTCTTTGTTAGGAAGGAATTCATGCAATGGTGGATCTAAAAGTCTTATTGTCATTGATTTATCGCCTAACGCTTTGAACATTTCATAGAAATCTTTGTACTGCATAGGAAGCAGGTGATTCAAAGCTTCTTTTCTTGCTTCAGTTGTGTTAGCGATAATCATTTTTTGAACAAACGGTAATCTGTCCGGATCCATGAACATGTGCTCTGTACGGCAAAGACCAACACCTTCAGCACCGAGTTCCAACGCTTTTGCAACGTCAGCAGGTGTGTCAGCGTTAGCTCTAACACCAAGAGCTTTAACTTCGTTAACCCAAGTAAAGAGTTTTGTGAAGTTTTCGTCCATTACAGGAGGGATAGTTTTTACTGTACCTTCCATGATTTCGCCTGTACCGCCGTCCAAAGAGATAATATCATCTTTTCTGTATACAGTACCGTCAATAGCGGTCAATGTTTCATTGTGTAAGTCGATTTTCAAATCTTCCGCACCCGCAACGCATGGTTTACCCATACCTTTTGCAACTACAGCAGCGTGAGATGTCATACCGCCTCTAAGTGTCAATACGCCTTGAGCAGCGATCATACCGTGGATGTCATCAGGACAAGTTTCGATACGAACAAGGATAACCTTCTCGCCTGCGTTGCCGCGTTCAGCAGCTTCGTCAGTGTTGAATACAACTTTACCTACAGCAGCACCCGGAGAAGCAGCTAAGCCTTTTCCGATAGCTTTTGCAGATTTTTTAGCTTCATTGTCGAAGCAAGGAAGCAATACTTGGTACAATTCGTTAGGATCAACCAATTCGATTGCTCTTTCTTTAGTGATAATACCTTCTTCTGCCATTTCAACAGCAATTCTTACAGAAGCTTGTGCAGTTCTTTTGCCATTTCTTGTTTGAAGAATGTACAATGTACCTTTTTCGATTGTGAATTCCATATCTTGAACATCTTTGTAGCCTGTTTCAAGTTTTTTCGCAATTTCAACATACTGTCTGTATTGCTCAGGCATTTCTTTTTCAAGGTCAGCGATTTGGTTAGGAGTTCTAATACCCGCAACAACGTCCTCACCTTGAGCGTTAGTCAAGTATTCACCGTAGAATTTGTTTTCACCTGTGGATGGGTTTCTTGTGAAAGATACGCCTGTGGCTGAATCGTCACCCATGTTACCGAATACCATTGTTTGAACGTTTACGGCAGTACCGTAGTTGTGGTCAATTTTGTAGTGGTTTCTGTAAGCAACCGCACGTGGAATATTCCAAGATCTGAATACCGCTTCAACAGATTCTTGAAGTTGTACATAAGGATCTTGTGGGAATTCTTTCCCTGTTTCTTTTTTAATGATTTCTTTATAAACAGGAATCAAAGATTTCCAGTCTTCAGCAGTTAATTCAGTATCCAATTTAACGCCTTTAGCTTCTTTAATTCTGTCGATTTCTTTTTCGAATTCGCATCTTTCGATGTCCCAAGCAACTGAACCGAACATAGTCAAGAAACGACGGTAAGAATCATAGCAGAATCTTTCGTTGCCTGTTAAGTTAATCATACCCTGAACTGTTTCATCGTTCATACCAAGGTTAAGGATAGTTTCCATCATACCCGGCATAGAAAGTCTCGCACCTGAACGAACTGAAACCAACAATGGGTTAGACGCATCGCCGAACTTTTTGCCTGTTGCATTTTCAACATCATTCAAAGCAGTTTTAATTTCATTCATCAAACCGTCAGGCATTCTGTTGCCGTTGTTGATGTAATCCATACAAGTTTCCGTAGTAATAGTTAAACCTTGTGGAACAGGAAGTCCCAGGTTTGTCATTTCGGCAAGGTTAGCACCTTTACCGCCCAAAAGGTTTTTCATTGAAGAGTCGCCCTCTCTGAATAACCATACGCGTTTTTGTGTCATGTGTTTCTCCTTTTTTATATAACCATCTAGAAATAAATATCGTTTGGTTTATCGGGTTATGTGAAATCAATGATTTCACCTGCCCGCATGTCCTCATTCGACAGTTAGAACGTACCACAAAAACACTTTTCGTACAAATAGATTTTTTGATTACACGTCATTGCGAGACATGAAATTTGAAAATAATCAATAATCTTTCTTTCGAAGCAATCTCTTTGCATTGAGATTACTCGTTTCACGAGCAAGCGAAAAATAATTATTACTCAATCCAAAGCTTCAAGCCTCGTAATGACAAGCAAATCAACAAGTTTGACAACATAGCTTCAGTATACAAAGCACCTCTTATTTACTCAGGTCTTCAATGTAATCTATTGTTGTACCATCTTCTTTAAAACCAGTTTCGTTTAATTATTTCACCTTCAGAATTATGTTCTGCGATCAGAGAAATAGTTTTTCCGTCTTCTTTAAAATATGTACTTTTATTTATTGTACCTTCTGAGCCATGTTCTGCAATTATAGAAATAGTTTGTCCATCGTCTCTAAAATATGTACTTTTATTTATTGTACCTTCCGGGCCATGTTCTGCGATTATAAAAATATTTTCTCCGTCTTCTTTAAAAGTTGTGCTTTTAATTCTTTTACCTTCCGTATTATATTCATAAATATTTTCGAGTTTTCCATCTTCTTTAAAAGCTGTGATTTTAGTCAATTTGCCTTCTGCATTATATTCAGCAATATTTTCGAGTTTTCCATTTTCTTTAAAAGTTTTATGTTTAATTATCTTACCGTCTGTATTGTACTCTGAAACAAATCTGGTGGTTTTTCCATCTTCTCTAAAAAACGTAGCTTTACGTTGCTTTTCTCCTGCACCATATTCGATAATAGAAGACAACCCTTTACCATCTTCTTTGTAGAACGTGTTTTTGACTTGTTCACCTTTTGTATTATATTCAGTAATCATCTCTACTGTCTTCCCGTCTTTTCGAAACATTATAGTTTTAATTTTTTGACCTGCATCATTAAACTCCTCTGTGCTTACCGGTGTCTTTCCGTCTGAAGCTTTTAATGTTTTTCTTATTAATTTACCTTGCGCATTAAACTCTTCATCAAAAACTTTAAAAGGATTATCTTTTAAAATTTTTCCACTTCTGCCTCTGATGACAAAAAATACCCCGAGTGCCGCTAACGCCACAGAACCAACAACGATTGCAGTTTTCGCATTTTTACTCAATCCGGATTCTTCTTTTTCGTATGTTTTTGCTTGAGCAGCAGCTGCTTGTGCCACCTGCGGTTTTTGCTCAACGCTTGTATTAGCCTGAACACTAGGAAAAGAACTTAAGATACTTGTTTTTTGTATTTCCATAGACACCCCACATAGACACATTCATTATATGCATGTTTAAATTAAATCTCGACATTAAATAATTTGCTAACAAACAACCTATGGATTAATATAAATTTACATAAAACGTCGTTTTCAAGCAAAGCAAGGTTACTTACTTCACATCAGCGAATTTCACAGCTTCATTCAAGTCAACACGCTTTTTAAGACCCATGGTCTGCGTAGTTATATTTCTGTCTATAATTTTTTTTCTGGTGCTTTTTATACTCTCATAATTTATTCTTAAGTGCAGAGGCTCATCCGGCTTGTTCGGGTTTTTAACAGATTTAGATGCATTGAATCCCATACCTTTCATTTTTGAAGCAACTTCGGATTTAGATTTTTGAACCACCGTATACGCTGCTGTGTATGGACTTTTTATAGTTGTGTTCAAAAAAGATTGAACGAGATTTTCACGAACTTGAGTTGATACATCTGACCAGGCAGCCATCCCTTTCAGCTTCATATCACCTTCTCTGGCATAATTCAATATTCCCGTAATCTCTTTTCCGTCTTTAACAGCCAAGAGCACGCCTTCTGTGTCCGCCATTGTTCTTATATCACTTATTTTGCTTGCCTTTATCAGTGATTTTCTTATGAGTGAATTTGTTGTTTTAATGCCTTCAGGGAAAATAGCAAGCTTGTCTCTCAGTGTTGCCAAATCCAGACATTTTGCAATTTTTTTTAAAAAGCCGATATCCTCTACCCCGATAGCATAAATATCAATTATCGGTTGCTCAAGAACAGGCTTAGCTTCCGATGCGCTTTTTTTCACAACATTGACTACCGCCCTTGAAATATGATTGGCCTTGAATGCCGGACTCGATTTTTGAGAATAGTTATTTGTATTGTTAACTTGCATAAATTTCACTCTTTCGCATACTTTGTTTCTTGATGAGTTTAAAAACACTGAAAAAATTTTCTTGCCTGTCTGGAAGATGGTTTTTACATATATTTACAAAAATAGATAATTTAAAAATTACTGTCATGCTAAACTTGTTTCAGCATCTGAACCCACGTTGAGTTACTTGTTAAACCCTGAAATACAGAGATAATAAAAACATCCGTTACTCATCAGATTCCGCATCAAGTGTACAATGACAGATATTTTGATTTTGAATACCAGAACAACCTAGCACCATATATTTATTTGCGCTAATATTAAATTGTCACAAACGAGTGCAAAGGTTAAATTATGATTGAGCGTTATAGTTTAAAAGAGATGAAAGAGCTGTGGGAATTAGAATCCAAGTTTTCTCACTATCTTCAGGTAGAAATAGCCGTCTGTGAAGCATACAATAAACTCGGAGAAATCCCCGCTGAAGCTCTTTCACAGATTAAAAACAATGCAAAATTTGACCTTAATCGAATCGACGAAATTGAAAAAGAAGTCCACCACGATGTTATAGCATTTTTGACTAACGTGAATGAAAACGTCGGTGAGGCATCAAAATACATCCACATGGGAATGACAAGCTCCGACGTAATCGACACTGCTTTTGCTCTGCAAATCCAAAAAGCAGGAAAAATCATTTTAAACGACTTAGACAAAGTAATCGAAACCATAAAAAACAAAGCTATTGAGCATAAAGAAACAATCTGTATCGGACGCTCTCACGGAATCCACGCCGAACCAATGACATTCGGTTTAAAGATGCTGAACTGGCTTGATATTTTTGAACGTTCAAA
>JAVBRY010000042.1:0-4712 GCA_031547505.1 Candidatus Gastranaerophilaceae bacterium
GTGTAAAGCTGCCTGTGAATTTTCCTTCAAGTCTCAGCTATAAAACGAAGGCTCAGATTTATGATTTAAGAAAACATTATTTAAAGAGCAGTGTGCCTGACGAAAACTTGTTTAAAGGAGTTTTAAATTTAAAAAACTACACTCCAAGCGAACAGGTTTACGGGCAAATAGCTGATGAAAAACCCTGGATTGGTATAAGAGCTGCCAGCTGCAACTGGGATAAAAGTACAAAAGATGAGCGAGTCAGCGGACCGTCAGAGGAAAGCGTGTTTGTTAACAATCCGCTTGCATTAGTGATGATTGAGATGTTTCATTATACATGTAACACTCCTGAGATTTGCAATGAGGACGCATACCTTATTCCATACTCTCTTGAGTATTCAAAATCCCAAAAATTATTTACGCTTAAATACAACATGACAAAGTATCAAAAAGCCCTAGACCCTAAGTATAAACGTTCACTAATCTATATTCTAAACGCTCAAAATGCGATAGATATGGGATACAGTTGGGGCTATGTTTACAACTACCAAAATGCATATTTCACCAACGATGGTATCCAGGCAAAGCCATACCAGTTTCAGAATTTTATTCACTTAGGAAGCGCCTGTGAAGTCGAAGGCGGCTGTAACAATGGGTCACCGTATCAGAAGCAGATAAACTTTTTTATTGACAAGCTGCCTGCACAAATTAGTCTAAAGCTATGGAATAAAGAACCTCTGGTTCCTTACGGCAAAGCAGATGTTTATTTTAATATAGTTTTAGAGTAGATGGTAAGTTTAAGGCAAGCTTTATAAACCAGGGAGTTGTATTTAGTTTTACGTCATCCTGAGCCCCTATGGGCGAAGGATCTCCGGACGATATTATAATTTTGTGACACCCTGAGATTCTTCGCTAACGCTCAGAATGACGTAAGATTGGATGCTGTGGATCTTGTAAGTAGGGTTAAAGTCCCTATAATGGTAAACGTTTCGCATTGCCTGATTTTCTAGGGTATCTTTGGTGGGTTTTGTCTGTTTTTTGGATGATTATCAGCTGTCTGTTGTGGTCTTCAAGGTTTGGCAGTTTATAATCAATTCTGTCCACGACTTTGGCATTTAGAACCTTTAGTGCATTTTGTGCATTTTCGATTTCGATATCGCTGTTTTGGGATTTGTAAGCAACAAAATATCCTCCGACCTTTAGAAACGGAATACCATATTCTAAAAGCGTATTCAACTGAGCAACAGCACGAGAAGTCACTATATCAAAGCTTTCTTTATCAGATTCTTTTAAATCTTCAACACGCTTGCTTGCAGCAGTGAGGTGGGTGAGCATTAGCTCTTTTTTTGCCATGTCAACAAACCCTATTTTTTTTGAAATCGGGTCGATAGCAAGAATCTCTGCTTTGTCATAAAAAACCCCCAGAGGAATTGACGGAAACCCGCCACCTGTCCCTATATCAAGCATTTTAAAATTATTTATATCATTTTTTTTAAGAAACAAATTCATTGCTAACGAGTCATAGATATGTTTTTCAAAAAAACATTCTCTGTCATTTTTGCTGACAAGATTCGTATGGCTGTTAAAAATATCGAAAACCTTTATAAAGTCATTAAATCTCGTTTGTGCGGTTTTTGTAACCTTTAATCCCAGCTCTTCAAGCGAATTAAACTGCTCTTCGCTAAATTCCATAGTTAAACCCTTTTTGATTGTATATTTTGTATTTTACCATTAATTTTTTTCAAATCTTCTTTATCAAATTCCTGACTGATCAGGCTGTCTCTGGCACAAAGATATGCTTTGATTGCCTTTTCGTCATCTTTTTTGTTATAGTAATCACCGAGTTCCATATAAGAACTTGTGATATAAAACGTGTCATTGAGCCTTTTAGCGGCAGAGAGCGCTTTTAAGAGGTATTTTAGAATTTGTTTTGATTGTATCTTTTCTTCACCCAGCTCTTTTCCTAGGCTGGCAAGCCTTGTACAAAGATAATAAATACCCTCATAGTTCAGCGATTTTGCGTCATATTTTAAGGCTTTGATGTAGTTTTTGTAAGCCATCTGTAGATTACGGTGTTCTTTTTGGATTTCTGCAATATTAGTGTATGCGGAAGAGAGGTATGAGCTGGATAAATCTTTTTCTGCATCTATGGATTTTTCATAGAAGGTCAAAGCTTCGTCGGCTCTGCCACTGTCATCAAGGATGAGGGCATATCTGAAATACGCTTCGGCAAAAGAGCTTTTGTCCTCAATATTTTCAGCAATATCAAAAGCTTTTTTATAATTCTCAACAGCAGTATCTATATTCGAAGAGTCTTCCATAATACCTGCAAGACCTGCATAAGAATTGGCGATGATAAAGTTTGAAGGTTTTAATTTTGCATTGATAAAACGTTCATAAATCTCTTTTGCTTTTAGGAATTTATAAGAGCCTTTGTAAGTTTTTGCGATATCGAGAAGCACGTAGTTTGCTTCTTCAAAGCGTTTCTTTGAATAGTGCAAATCATAAATCTGCTGGAGATATTTTACGCCTTCGTCGACTAAGTTGAGCTTTTTGCTGCAGTTTGCACATCCTTTTAAAATATCTTCAAGCCGTCTTTCATGTTCTTCGTCAGTTTTTTGAGAGAGTGCTGTTTTGTAAAGCTCAAGTGCGGCTGCATATTCATGCGCTGCTTCGAGGTCTTCGGCTTTGTCTATCAATTCTGAAACCGGGATAATTTTAATTTCAGCCGGTTTTTGTTTTCCCTTAGAATTTGAGTTTGAAGGGGCAGGCATAGGACCTAGCGCAGGAGCTGCCTTTTGTTTGTTCGGGTTTAGTTCAAACGGCACGCCCAAAAGAGCTATCTCGTCTTTTGTCAGTTCGTATTTTTGTTTATAGTTGTAGTTGTGTTTTCTATTTTCCTCAGCTTGTTTCGCCAGTTTATCAATAGCCTTTGGTTCCGTGTGTGCCCATTCGTTGGGGTTGCTGCTCATATATTCTCTATAGGCAAGATCCATGTTCTCTTTTTTAGGAATTTCACTAACAAGAGAGCCGTGATATGCTATCTGTTCTCTCATAGTGTGTCTGGAGATAGGAAGAACCCTTTGGCTCGGTTTCAAAGGGAGCTGAGATTCATAGAAATTTCTAAGGTATTCATGGATTTTGATTCTGTCAAAGTGAGAGATGTAAGTCGTGATATAGTCTTTAAAATAGTTTCTTAAAAATACATATCCATACTCTTCGCTCAAAAGTTCTTTTTCAATAAAATAATTCAACTGTTCAGGTGTAAAGAATCCTGAATTGCAAAGATAATCTCTTGGCAGTCCCATTTTTATCAGGGTGAGGATATACATAGAGCTTCTCAAATTCTCGGGTATCAAAGAAATCATCTCATGCATGATAAAGTCTTCATAAGTGATTTTTTTCTTGCTGAAATCGGTTGTGAGTGTCTCAAGTGAAGTCTTTGTTGTGTTTATAATATTTGCTGTGATATGTATGTAGTTTGTGTTGCCTCGCGTGAATTCAAACAGTTTGTCTATATCTTCCTGTTCATACTTTATGCCCAAAACATTATAATACTCGCTTAATTCACCTTTTAAAAATGGCTGGAGTTTGATTCTTGTTTGGTTTTCTGTTTTAAACAAATCATTATAAATCAACCTTGAAGCAACTATAACTTTGAACTTTTTCAGAGAAGACAAATGCTCGATAAAATTTAAAATTTCTTCTTTTTCTGTGCCATCTTCTTTTTTCGATAATACATTTTCTAACGAATCAAATACAATCACCGCAGGAAGATTAATATGAGTCAGATACTGGTTTATTTTCTGCGAAAGAGAAGTCGTTTCTATCTTCGAAACATTAATCTTTTCCTCCTGATAAAATTTTCTTAAATCATTTAAAAGCGAAAGAAATATATCATCGAGTGTTGTTGCCTCAAAGAACTTGAACCTAAAGACAAGCACTTTGGTTTTTAAAAGGCTGAGAGATGTATCAATCAACTTTGTTTTGAAAGTGCCATACAGTCCGTCAATTGTGCATAAATAGCTCTCTTCATCCTCGTAAAAACTTAGGATTTTAGGCAGCTCTTTTTCGTTCTTGAAATATGTAATATCACCGCCAAAGGCGTTTCTAACATACTCCAAAATTTCATCATCCGAGTGCAAAATCTCTTTTATTTGGGATTTTAAGAACTTATTGCTCATTGTCCTATATTAGCATATTCTTTATGGTTGTGGTGATTCAGTTAGTAGAGCTTTCGAAACAATTGTGCGATTCCTGCCTTCGCAGGAATGACAATGTTGTTCTCGCCCCTTGGGGAGAGAGTGATTTTTCAATATGAGACTTTAGTCGAATATTAGAAAAATGTGTGAGGGGTGAGCAGCCAACAAATGTAGTTAAGTTATTTGATTAAAGGTGTATTTTTATTGTCTGTATTGCTTTCCTCAACAGTAACTCGAATATTAAAGACGCAATTACTTATTTGGATATTTTGCTTTGTATTTTGTGTTAGTTTATTCCAGCAGCTGATAATAAACAAAGCGATATTTTCAACAATATTTTTGAGCTCCATTGTTCTCCTTACTCCAGCTTTATAAAATGACATCCACTATATGCATGATTTTAATCTACTTTTAACACATATTCATCGTTTAAACGATGTAAAAAAACTAGTTCTTGCGCACCATTTATAAAGGCAAAAAAAATGTTTGCAGTATGTGCAAACATTAAATAAACACGAGGATATTAAG
>JAVBRY010000065.1:0-4229 GCA_031547505.1 Candidatus Gastranaerophilaceae bacterium
AGATGTTTTAAGAGCAGACGGAATTGAAGTTAAGGATAATTACCTTGAAAATTGGATAACAGAAGAAGAGTCACAAAAGGTTAAAAAATATTTAGACGAGAAAGTTTCAGATAAATCTTACAAGGGTTTTAAAAAAGTCCTTGTTCACGCCACAAGCGGCAACCGTAAAAAGGAATGGTCAAAAGAAAATTTTGCAAAAATTGTCGAATTTTTGAGCAATGAAAAAAATGCACAGGTGATTTATATAGGTACAAAAGATGACTCTGAAACGTATGAAGAGATTCATAAGTTTATTAAAAATGATTTGAAGGCTAAGCCTTTGAATCTATGCGGTGAGTTTAGTCTCAGAGAGAGCCTTGCTTTGACAAAAGAGTGTGATTTGATTGTAGGCTGTGACAGCGGAAATCTTCACATTGCTGCTTCAGTCGGGGTTCCTGTTATCGGAATCTACGGCCCGATGGATGAAACAAGGTGGTCTGCTTGGGGAAACAATAACACAATCCTCAAAGTTGACCTTGATTGTCGTCCTTGCGGACTTAAAAAAGGTATAAAGTGCAAACTCGACGGGGCTTGTTTGTCAGAAATTACTCCTGATATGGTTAAAGAAGCTATCAACAAATATCTGTAGTGATAATGTTGTTTGTGTAAAAATCTCGATGTCATCCCGCAGAGCTAAGCTTTGCTTGACGCATCAGTTTAATGCTGTGCGGGATCTGACCAACTAATACCATAAGCTTGAAGCTTTCAAACCTAAATAATTACTGTTGCCTCCGGCGGGGACTCCGTCCAGGGAGGCTTTTTAACAAAAAGCCCCACAAAAACTTCCGACCGGATACTCCACTTCAATATTTCCTAGGCTCAACATTGACCTCGCAAACTCGACCCTTTCAGGGTCTCAGACAGTGCGAGGTAATCGTTGTTTCGCCAAGAAAATAAGTGAAGTTCCGTATATGGTCGGGGAGCACGTTGTTACATCCATAAATACTGGAATTGCTTCGTTTTACATAAATAACATTATCAACCCCAAAGTATTCCAAACGAATGCAGTAAGATATATTTGTATTAATATAATATTAAGCATAATGTGAGCATCGGTAAGGAGTTTTTTATATGAAAAAATTAATGACAGTATTTGCCTTTTTTATTTTAGCCTCTTCAATGGTTGTTGCTGCACCAAAGCAAAAAGAAATTGAAATTGAAATTATTCCCGGCATTGATATCCAATTAAAGGAACCTCAAACAACCGGGGGAATGTCACTAAACGAAGCTCTAAAAAACAGAAAAACCGAGCGAAATTTCAGTAATGAGCCTTTGGATGAACAGCTTCTATCTGACCTTCTTTGGGCCGCAAACGGAGTAAATCGACCTGATGGCAAGCATACAGCACCTTCAGCCAAAAATTTACAAGAGATTTCAATATATGTAATAATGCCTGAAGGTGTTTATTATTATTACCCAAAGTACGAAGGACATTTCTTAAAACGTATTATGAAAGAGGACTTGCGCCCAATTGCAGGAAATTATCCTTTGACACTGGTGTATGTAGCTGATTTGTCCCAACAAACAAAAACAAACGCTGCTTGTGACTGTGGTTTTATAGGGCAAAATGTTTACCTTTTTGCTGCAGCAAATGGCTTAAACACTGTATATAGAGGTGCAATCAATACTCAGGCAATCGGACAGAAACTGGGTCTAAAACTCGGACAGGAAGTTCTCTATGGTCAATCAATAGGCTATCCTCAAGGATATAAAAAAGACAAGGAAAACAAATAATGACCGACTGGAATCCTGAAAATTATGATGAAAACTTTAAGTTCGTCAGTGACTATGGTGAAGATTTGGTTATGCTGCTTTCACCCCAGCAGGATGAAGAAATTTTGGATCTTGGGTGCGGAACGGGAGATTTGAGTTATCGCATTGCACAAGAAGGTGCAATTGTCACAGGGATTGATGCTTCAAAAGAAATGATTGAAGCCGCAAAGATTAAATTTCCAGGCCTCGATTTTTTCCATCGCAGCGCTGAAGACTTAAATATAAAGAACAAATATGATGCTGTGTTCTCCAATGCAGTTTTTCATTGGATAGAGAATCAGGATAAAATTGTTAAAAATATATATGAGTCCTTAAAAGAAAATGGAAGGATTATTATTGAATTTGGCGGGAAGGGAAACTGTCAAACAATTATAGATGCTCTAAAGCAGGTTGTTGAAAAACACAAATTCAAGCTTTTTAATACGTTTTATTTTAAAAGCATTTCAGAATTCACGACAACTCTTGAGAAGAACGGATTTGTTGTGGATTATGCGGTTCTTTTTGATAGAGAAACGGAGCTTGTCGGTGAGGACGGGATGAAAAACTGGCTTAAAGGATTTTTAAAAAGGATGCTCAAAAATGTCCCGACAAAACACCATGAAAAGATTCTGGATGAAGTTGTTGAAATTGTCAGACCAAAGCTATATGTAAACGGCAAATGGTATGCGGATTATAAGAGACTAAGGGTTAGTGCCGGCAAATAATAATTAAAGAGCCGATTTGAATTTCAAATCGGCTCTTTTTATACCCAGAACTAAAATTATTTATTAAATGCTTAATACGAATCCACCGTTATCAGCATTATGAAGAGCGTCTTCATTTAGTTTCGCTCTAAGATTTTTAATATATTTATATACATAATCTCTTGGGAGCTCCAATACTTGTGCGAGTTCTTTTGCATACACAATATTATTTTTGTTATTCAAAAAATGTTCAAAAACAGCCTGTTCACGAGGAGTCAGGTTTTTCTTAAATGTTATTTGTATATCTTCAGAAGATTGAGACATCGCTTTTTGCGGCTTTTTAACTTCGGCAGAAGCTTTGTTAATTTTCGCCGGAGCTTTTTCTGCTTTTTCAACAGATTTTTTTGCTGCTAAAAGATCTCTATTTCTGATTTCTTCGTATTCTTTTTCACGTTCAAATGACTGTTGAGCAAGTGTGCTGATTTTTTCAACCTTAACCTGATAAGGTGCAGCAGGAGCAGGTGTTTCGACTGTGAATGGTGATTTTTTCAAAACCATATCGACGATATCATTAGTTTCTTTTTCGTCGCTAATAACCTTTCCCAACCTTTGAGCATACTCTTCAAGAGTAATTCTTTCCAACGAGCTTCTCCACTGTCTGATTTCTTCTTTGCTCAAGTAATCCGGCATTTTCCATTATCTCCTTGACTAATCTTTTTACAACCTGCGGTAAGTAGCGATTGCTAATTCCATATCCCAAAGCTCTTATCCACTCACAATAAATCTAAAACTAAATAACTTCTTTAGGACTCTCAACTCCTTTAATCTAGCACAAAGCTTTTGTAAAAGTCTCCAATTATGTAGTAATTTTAAAAATATTACTAAAATGTTTACAAACAATTGACATCCCGTATGTTGAGTATAAAGTCATATTTGGTAATTGTATATAAATAATGCAATTCAAAGATCCTGTTGATAACAAATATTATTCAACTTGTATGCAAACGGGTTTTTGATTATACTTGTATTTAATAAAACCTCGCCCCTTGGGGAGAGGAAGAATTTCATTACGACAGAGCCATTTGGGAGTAATAGAAATTCGGTGAGGGGTCAAATTAAAAGGATAGAGGATGATAAATAATAAAAAAATTGTTGTCATAATGCCGGCGTATAATGCTGAAAAAACGCTGGAAATCACATACAATGAACTTTATAGAGATGTTGTCGATGAAATTATTCTCGTGGATGATAACTCTTCGGACAAAACGAAGGAAGTTGCTAAAAAGCTTAATATCACAACGATTGTCCATGACAAAAATAAAGGCTATGGCGGAAACCAAAAAACCTGCTACACAGCGGCATTAAAAACAGATGCTGATATAGTTATTATGGTCCACCCGGATTATCAGTATACGCCTAAACTTGTTCCTGCAATGGCGTCAATGCTTGCTTTTGGTGAGTATGATGCAGTGATTGGTTCAAGATTTATAGGCAAAGGTGCACTAGAAGGCGGAATGCCGTTTTATAAATTTGTAGCGAACAAATTCCTTACATTAGCACAGAATATATTAATTGGTGAAAGACTCACGGAATACCATACGGGTTTTAGGGGCTTTACTAAAGAAGTCCTTGAAAAAACTCCCTTAAAGGATTGCGATGATGATTTTATTTTCGATAATGAAATGCTTGCGTTGATATTTTATAAAGGATTTACAATCGGTCAAATAAGCTGCC
>JAVBRY010000153.1:0-4611 GCA_031547505.1 Candidatus Gastranaerophilaceae bacterium
GATGGGGCCATAGCCGACTATTATTGCCAAATCGCCTTCATTTGAAATGTTGTATAATTCACTTTCCTCAGATGGATGAATGACTCCTATTCCAAATTTCTTAAGCCGTTTCAATATCGGGTCTATTGCTTTGTAGATGAGCGGGTTTAGCATTATAGATATAATTGACGCCGCAATCACTGCACTGTATGCTTCTTCGTGCAAAACACCGAGCGTAATTCCTAACGATGCAAGAATGAAAGAAAATTCACCGACTTGCGCAAGTGCCACCCCTACTGCAAGAGCTGCTTTTAAAGGTTTTTTCAAAAGTAAAACTACAGCAATAGCTATTAAAGGCTTTACTACAAGAATTATCCCCAGAGTGGCAAGCATCAGCTGCCAATGGGCGATAAGGGTATGAGGGTTCAATAACATACCCACGGATACAAAGAATAAAACAGCAAATGTATCTTTAATCGGCAAAGCTTCAGAGGCTGCTCTTGCACTGAAATCAGACTGCCCGACAACCATACCGGCTAAAAAAGCTCCCAGTGCCATTGATGCTCCGAAGAATTCTGCTGCCGCCAGAGCAATACCGATTGCAAGAATCAAAATAGCAAGCGTAAATAAATCCCTCGCTCCTGTATGTGCTATTTTTGTCAGGATTTTAGGGATTAACTTTTGCCCGACTACAAGAACGAACAGAGTCAGAATCGTTAATTTTAAAACAGTTATCCAAAAAGTCGGCCAAAAAGCCTGTCCTGACCCATTGCTAGTAACGAAAAATGTCGGTAACAATACAAGGACAAGGATTGTGAATAAATCTTCTACAATAAGCCAGCCGATTGCGATATGACCTGTTGAGGTGTGCAGGTTTTTGTTATCGGAGAGCACTCTCATCAAAACAACAGTACTGGCTACTGATATTGATATACCGAATACTGCTCCCGCATGCCAGCTCCAGCCAAATGCGTGTGCCAGCACCATTGCCACAATAGTAGACCCTGCTATTTGTGCAATAGCGCCTGGGAGTGCTACTTTATAAACTGCTGCCAAATCCTTTAGATGAAAATGTAAACCGACACTGAACATAAGGAGTATGACCCCTATTTCAGCGAATTGTGCAGCCGTATCAATGTCCACGGAAGGACCCGGCATATACGGACCGACAACCATACCGGCCATAAGATACCCTACAATAGGGGACATTTTTAGTTTTTGAGTGACCATCCCTAGGATTAAAGCAATTAACAGTGAGGTTGTCAGTGCCACTATCAAGTCTATGTTATGAGTCATATATTAAGTGTACCAAAAAATCAGTCTTTTAAAAAGCCATAGACACAAACTACAAGGGAAGAACAGAGATTACTATACCCTTTTAACACGAATACAGGGCTTTTAAAATATTTGAACAAATTTGAATTATTATCGTTATATTTTTTAGAAAGAGTATAATTGGTTTAAAATAAATCAAAAAGTATTATCAATTATTGTGTAAATGAAAGAACAAGGAGAATTTTATGAAAAACAAATTAACATTATTGCTTACAGCAGTGATTTTGACAGCAGGAACTATATCTTATGCTGCAGATACAGCAACAACTGATAGACCCGAACCTCCACAAAGACCGGCATATGGACAACGTGATATGTCAAATAGACCGGAACCTCCAAAAGATTGGCAAAATAGAGGTACAGACTCAACTGAAAGAACAGCACCACCTGAATGGTCAAAAGATAAACAAGGTATGACGAAACCAACCGATGGCAAAAACAGACAGGGCGAGTGGAACAAAGACGGACGTCCAAGCCATGGTGGATATAACCAAGGCAATAGACCCCAAAATGGCGGTCAACATCATGGTGGACAGAACCATGGTGCTTATAAACAAGGTGATAGACCTCAAAATGGAGGACAGAACCATGGTGGATACAAACAAGGAGACAGACCTCAACATGGCAATTACCAAAACGCCGGCCATAAACAGGGCAATTATCACCAAGGCGGCAACAATCAGGGTAACCAAGGCAACAAAAATAAAAACAACAATGGCAAAAATAACAACGGCAAAGGCAACAACGGAAACGCCTACGGCAAAAACAACTCAAAACAAACTTATGTAAATAAAAATGGCGAAACAGTTACCGTTAAAAAGAATCCTTCACAAACAAAAATCCAAATTAAACACAATAAAAAATAAATAGTCTGCGAATTAAAATCGCTGGAAGTGAAACAGGACGACAAAATGTCGTCCTGTTTTGTATATAAATAACTATTATACTAAAGCAGGATGAAAAACTCTTTTAAAATTCTCATAATACGATTCTCTTAGAATAAGAAGGAATAGTGTATGAAAAATAGAGTTATTATCTTTTCAATGGTGTTTTTTGCTCCTATAGCAGGAATAGCGTTTGCTAATGATATATGGGGAATACCTGATGTTTCAATAAAAAAGAACCCTGCCCAAACCCAAATACAGATAAAAAATGAACCTACCGTTTTCGATCCCATACCGTCTACAGGTGATATGAACATGAATATAAAGCTCAAGGATGATACACCGGGCAACAGCGAAGGCAAGGGTAAATCCAAAGGCAAAGGCAAAGGGAATCAATACAAATTCTTTTGGGATTAATCCTTAAATATAGTAGGGTGGACTTGCCAGCCCTCTACCATGAAATTATCACGTCTATTTGAAAAAGTCATAAAAATGATAGAACTGCAAAGGATCTACAAGAGTCACTTCTTCAATAAATTTAAGATATTCGCCTTGCATTCTTTTTATGACCTCTTGCTTGCCGCCCTCAAGTGATACTTTTTTCAAATAGATTGTATATTTGTCATCCGATGTGGCGAGTGTGATTATAAAATACGTCGGTACATCCATAAGCTGTGCGAGTTTCAGGCTGCCTTTGGGAAGTTCTACGGTCTTGCCGAACAACTTACCTTGAAAAATTGCGTTCGTATTGTATTGAGAAACTCTGTCTCCTGCGATATATGCAATACCGCCATTGTCCAGTTTTTCTTTGACTTCTATAGATGTGTTTAAATCTATTTCTTCAACGGGATAGGCTTTTATCGGACTTTGTGCAGTGATTTTTTTTATGTGTGTGTTGAATGTCTTACACTGCTCTCCGCTCAAAAATACACACACATCAGTGTTTAAATATTCTTCTCTGCTAGTGACAAAAGAGCGCATAACCTCGACATTCCCAACATGTGAGCACACGAAGAAAATTCCCTTCTTGCTTTCAAAATCTTCGGTTACAGACTTTTCATCTTCAGCCGAAGCAAAAACCATCCGGCTAAAATCAAAATTTCCTGAATAAACTTCCATCTTGTCAATCAACGTCAGAGCGTAGTTATAGAAGTTTTTGAATACATTCAATAAGGTCGGCTTAATACCTATCATTTCAAGGTTTCGTCTTGAATGTTTTCTCAAATCTTTCGCAAAAACAAACGTACAAAACGTCACACAAAACGCAATCAACTTGACCGCATTTCTGCCCAACAATTTATATACTTGCCACGTCAGCCACAAACGTTTCTCTCCGGCCGCACGCTCTTTCATTTGATACCAATTACTCATTTGACTCCGTTAGATATTGGATACGTTCTCTTCGTCATTGCGAGCGACCAACGGAAGCGTGGCAATCCAGAGCCAATGCTTTATTTTCTGGATTACTTCGCTACGCTCGTAATGACGCATAAATAAAAAACACTCAGTCATTCTTCAAGCACTCCAATAATGTATAGTTATACTTCCCGATATCATAGTGTGCTTTGACGACTTCCAGTCCTGCTTTTTGAACAAGCTCAACCATCTCTGATTCGTTATACATCTTGCTGACACCGTTTGCCATTGCTGTGAAATATAGTGATATATGGGACAGGGCATAAGCCGCACCCGGATACAACTGATTATCCACAAATGGCTCAAGGATATAAATACGATTGCTGTCATCGGACGAAGCAGCAACTTTTTTCAAAATGCCGATAATTTGTTCTTTTGAAAAACAGTCCAAAAACTGGCTCATAAATATAGCAGCACCTGATTCAAACTTCGGAAAATCATCTTTCAGAACATCCATTGCATGAAAACTTAGCCTGTCAGAATTCACATTTTTTATTGCCGCTTCTCGATTCACAGGCAGGTCAAACATCGTAACCTTGCAGTCTCTATTGAAAGCCAAGCACGCTTTCTCAAAATTTCCCGTATTACCACCTATGTCATAGACAGTGTTTGGGCTGTGCTTAAACATTATTTCTAAAATCTCGTTGAAGCAGTCATTCGAATAAAGATGGTCAAACTCATACCAGCTCTTTTTAATCAGCTCAGGAAGCTTTGGCACAACAGGATAAATCGTTTCTTCGTTGAAGAAAAATTTTTGAAGCCCAGCCGGACGCTCTTCAGTAAAGGATTTTGTTAATTCACTCGCCCCAAGATAACACACATCTTTAGTGAAATTGAAGTTAGCAATGGTCATCTCATCATACAAAAACGTCTCACCCAACGGCGTTATTTTGTATAAATCATCTTCTTGCTCGACAAAATCAGCATTCAATGCGATATCAAAGAGCGTGCTGAGCGTGTAGTCAGTGAGGTTTAGCTTTGATTTTATAGTTTCAAA
>JAVBRY010000077.1:0-8017 GCA_031547505.1 Candidatus Gastranaerophilaceae bacterium
GCATATAGCGCATTCTCACTCTCTTTTACTACTTCAAATGCCTCTGCTTTTTGCAATACAAAAGCTGCGCTATATGCTTTTCCTTTTATACAAGTTTTGTTGGTGCAGTGGTAACAGCACCCTACCCTACTAAAAATAACGTTCAAAAATTGTGCGATACCTGCTTTTGCAGGTATGACGGAGTGGTTGTAAGGCAGCCTCCAAGCTACAATATCGCCACCATCCCCCTGTTAAGAGAGGGCGAATAGTTATTTTGATTTGGCTTACATAAATAAGAAATAAAAATGAGAAGAAAAAAAGATTATAAAATCCTCGAACAGCAGTGTTCTGAGATACTTAAAGAACATAATATTCTTTCTATGGACGGGATTACTCCGTATTTGCCGTTTTCTTTGGATACGTTTTTTGAATACAGGCTGGATGAGTCGAAGGTCCTGTTGAATGTTATTAAAGAAAACCGTGCATCTGCAAAGCAGCAGCTTATGGAGCAGTGGATGAGGCCCGGAGCCTCTCCTACTTGCCAGATTGCTTTATACAAGCTTCTTGCTTCAGATGAGGAACGAAGAGCTATAGGTTCAGGTAAAAAAGAGGAATCTGTGAAAGTTGATATAAGCACGCAAGAGGCCTATCTTAGGAGTCTTGAAGAAATGGGGAAAGATTTAGACGATGCCGATTGATTGGACGAGATCAAAATACAGTAAAAAACACCGTAAATTTTTGAGCGTTGCTCCCGATAAAATGAAGTTCTTTACTCTCTGTGACGGTGCAATCCGTTCGGCCAAGACGTTATCCATAATTTATAAAATCCCAAGGATGTTTCAATTTGTTGGGAACGAATATTTAAAAGTGTTTTCGGGTTACACAAAACAAACTGTCAGAAACAATTTATTGATATAACTTTTGCCGTTTTTAAAAAACTATCACGGTGCTAAGGTCAAGTATAATTCATCAAGCGGAGAGTTGGATATTACGCTTTGGAATAAGACTTATAATTGTCTTGTTATAGGCGGAGGAAAATCGGACAGTGATGCCACAATTCAAGGCGGAACGTGGGATTTTTGGTACGCAAATGAATTGCCAAAACATCATTATGCTTTTTATAATATGGCGCTTTCCCGTTTGACACCTGAAAATGCGAGGGCTATTGCTGACAGCAATCCTGAGAGTTCAAATCACTGGTTGTATAAGGAGCGGATAAAGCCGTATTTAGAGAATGATAAAAATATTCGAAGTATATTTGATTATTGGCATTTTTCTATGGAGGACAATGCTAATCTGTCGAAGTCTTTTATTGAAAATCAAAAGAAGCTTTACAGTGGTGCGTTCGAGGCTCGAAAAATTAACGGGCTCTGGGTTGTAGTCGAGGGGCTTGTGTATGACACATTTAATCCTAAAAAACATACTTGCTCGCATTCTCAGGTGCTTGAAAAAATAGCAAACCAAGAGTTTAAAGAATATTTTCTTGGTTTGGACTGGGGCTGGAATCACCCGTTGTGCTGCGGTTTGTATGGGATAACCCGAGATGGAGTTTATTACAAAATAGACGAACTATTCGGCTCGAAGATGAATGAAACCTTTGTTATCAAATGGGTCAGAGACAAGCAGGAAGAATACGGCAGATATTTTAGATTCATTAATGCAGACAACGCCCGTCCCGAGCAGAATCAAAAACTTCGAGAGGCGCTTGGGGGGATGATTGTTTATGAATCAAAACCAAAACTTATAGACAGCATAGGCGTTTTGAGAGGGATAATAAATTACGACAGGCTGATAATTAATCGAGAACGATGTTTGAATACGCTGCACGAATTTGAGTCATATAGATATCCGTCAGAGGACGAAAAGCATTTATACGACCCCGATATTCCTGTTAAAGACAACGATGATGCAATGGATGAAACGCGCTATGCGTTGACGTTTTATGAGAAGCGGTTTGGGAGAGGCTGTGGTTGATTAAGAAAGGCTTTGCTCCACTTGTTCTTCTTTAGTATTTTCTTCCATGTATTGCGATATTTCTTGAAGAATCTGTTCACTCGCTTCTTTAAGGAGTTGTTCTTTTAACTTACTTAATAATGAGTTAAAGTACTCCAAATCTTCCTGACTTAAGAAATCTGCAGTTTCGAGCAGCTTTTGCAGTCCTTCTATCATTGATATCTTGTCATCAGACTTGCCGGATTCGTAAAATTTTACTAAATCTTCAGAACTAGAATAGGTTAGAATATCCTCTTTTAATTTTTCGAATTTGTCATAATGTGCAGGGAGTTTTTTACGTATCATTTCTTCAAATATTTCTTTTATCATTTCTTTAATACGTTTATGGACAGTCTTCATATTATAAGAAACTCTTGCTGCTCCAATAACACTCAAATCTTCAGGTTTTTTGCAATCTTTTGAAAAAGTTTCAATGTTGTAAATGCTTTCAAAGTCAAATGCGCTTTCACAGCTAGCCATCTTATTGATGTTACTGTTTAGCATAGAATAATTTGAATTGTGAGCATTCAAAGAACTTCTTGAATCAATCATTTTAATAGTCTCCATAGTAACCAAGTCATGTGCATTGTAACAGTATGTTTTTAAAAACATATCCTGTAAATAACTGATTAACTGGTTTTATGCTGTGTGCCGACTGACAATTTTACTCTATCTTCTATCTAACCATCCATCAGGCATGTGACGGTTTTTAATTTGTTGGTGGTGCGTTTTACGCACCCTACGGTCATGTGCCTTTTCTTTGGATTTTTATTGTTGGGCAGGAATGCCCAACCTACAACCTATGAGACCCTCCCGTGTCAAGCACGGGACAAGCTCCACTGAACACCAAATATCAAACAATATATAATGCCCGGGGCGGCAACGTTTTAGACCCCGCTCAGAATACAATTATTCTTTATTCTTAATAATCACGCAGCGGGGTGACATTGCGAATACAAAAAGAAAGGAAATAATAATGTTCACAACTTTTGACATTGAAAATTTGAAAAGTGACCGTGATACGGTTAAACGATTCTCATCTTATGCTGATTATCGGGATCTTTATGACGGAGATTTTTCGTCTGCATTCGGGTCTACTATTTTAAAAATCAGAAAACGCTATCCGTTGGATAACACTACTGCTCAGTCTTTGATTAATATAAATCTGTTCTGGGCTTTGACAGACTTTTTCAAGGGATTTGTTACGAATCAAGGTATCGCAATAAATGTAGACGATGAACATCAAAAAATCTGGAATGAAATTGCGAAAGAAAATAACTTCATTTCTGTTTTAAAAGAGGTTTATATAGACAATTCACGCTTCGGAAACGGTTTGTTTAAGGTTGCTCTTTGTGATAATGAAGTGAAAGTGTTTTCAATCTGCCCGGACTGCTGGGTTCCTGTATTTAATAAAGGGAACTTGAATGATATAGCCGGACATATACTTGTGTATACTCTTGAAATAGTTATAGACGGGCAAAAACAGAAGTACAAAAAAGTTGAAAAACACCATAAAGGTTATGTCGAAAATGAAGTCTGGGCGGTGAAAGACGGTGTTCTTGTCAGAAAGCTCGATGAATCAGAACTTGAAGAAATGGGAATAGCGGAAATCGAAGACTTTTCTGATATTTGGGATGATTTTATTATATTCCCTACGAAGAACACGACAGAAAGTGACAGATATTTCGGCGAAAGTGACTACAAAAGATGCAAGTCGATTGTTGAAGAGATAATGCTCACAGTTAGCCAGAATTCTAAGATAATCAACAGGCACGCTAATCCGAAACTTTCAGGCAGTGAGCAGAATCTTGAACACGACCCGATAACAAATGAGAGGAAGCTGCCGAATACGGATTTCTTGAAAATCGGTACAGATGGTGTAAAGCCTGAATATATTACTGCTGATTTACAGGCGGATGCTATTGAAAAACACATCAACACTCTTATGCAATTTTTCTATATACTCACAAAAACTCCACCTCAGGCTTACGGAATAGGATTATCGGGAAGTATGTCAGGTGAGAGTCTGCGTAAGATATTTATTGCTGCGCTTTCGAAAGTCGATGATATAAAACAAGTTTCATTCACTTCTACAATTCAAAAAGTTGTTCAGTGCGCTATGGCGTTCAATAACACACCAGTTGAGAGTGTGAGTGTTGCGTGGGGGGATCCGATACCTGTTGACTATGCAGATATGGTTAAAACAGAAAACAGTAGAGTTGAAGCCGGTACACAAAGTAAGCTTACGACAATTATGACGCTCGACAATGTTTCGCTTGAAGATGCGAAGTTGGAGCTGGAGAGAATTGTCGAGGAAAACAGTAATCAGAAGTCTTATGATGGTGGGCAATAGCCCACCCTACTGCTTAGTTAAACTCCAAAAGGATTTAGCAGGTGTTGCCCTGGTGAAATGACCTTGGGGGTTGCTAGATACTCTGAATGTGCTTCTTTTGCTTCAGTATTCATGTTAGCCAATTTTGTGTAAACACTGCGTAAAAAGTCTCGTCGATCTGATGGTGCTTTAGTTACATTTTTTTCTACACTGTATTTAGCTACGCCCCAAACATCTGTATTTAAATTATTTGGTATTATACAAGTTTTATCGACTGTCATTTTAAACCCTGCTTCTGCAGGTTCAAACTTAACTTTCAGGTTGTTGTGTTTTGCGTAATTACCGATAGTGCTTTGGGCTTCTTTGAGTAATGCATACGTTTTTATATTCATATGAGGTGAAATTTGTACACGTTTATTTAGCTGAGATACCTTTAGTGATCTAAGTTTAGTTGAGATACTATTTACTATTCCCGTTCTCATGAATTGTTCCTCTCTGTTAAATGTCTGGAATAAATTTATGATAACTAGTTTTGGCTAATTTTACTAATTATTTTAATAAATCTTAATAAGCTGCGCCGATAGGGGCGTTTTGTTTTTTTATATTACACATACAAGAAAGGAGTTCCTATGTCAGGTACAGAGGAAAAAACTTCTGCCGAACAAATTTCGGCAGATAATCAAAATGCTCAACCGGGAGTTGAGACAAACGAGGAAAACCCTAAAAAAATGTCCACGAGTGAAAAAATGGACAGGCTTTTAAGAGGAACATCCTCAGAGGCTATGAAAAAAGAAATAGATAAACTCAGAAAAGAGTCTGCAAGGTATCGTGTTTCTTCACGAGAAGAAACTGAAAAAAATCAGGTACTGCAAGAGAGAGCAGATTCTGTTCAAAAGGAGCTGGAGGCTCTTAAGAAAACTCACAGAGAGTTATTTGTTATGCGAAAGCTCGACAAGGCAGGGTGTGTCAAGAGCGATCTTGTTTCAAAAGACATACCTGTGGACTGTGAGGACATTGACACTTTCATTGAAAGTTACAAAGAAGAGAACGGTTTTCTTTTTAAAGCCCAAAAACAGAGTCTTGGCGGCACTTTTAAGCCGTCTAAAATAGTAAACTTATCGCCTTCACAGCAGATGGACACTTATATCCGCTCTGCTCTCGGGCGTAATTAGGTTGTGTTGGTATTCGAAATTAATAAAATTGTCATCGCGGGCATGGACCCGCGATCTGATGATTGCGAATATTTTTATTATTTCTGTATTACAGAGTGAAAAACTAAATTCGCAGTGGGTTCAGACCCCGGGTCAAGCCCGGGGTGACAAAAAATTATCAGAATGCCAACACGCAGAAACAAAAAAGAAAGGAAAAATAAAATGGCACAAGATGCAAAATTTATTTCACGCACAAACGCAGAAGCGTTGATTCCTGTAGAAACTTCAGCAGAAATCATCAAAAACGTACCTTCTGCTTCGGCAGCACTGTCATTGTTCAAGCAGCTTCCTAACATGAGCGCTAAACAAAAGACACTGCCTATCGCTTCAACTTTACCAAGCGCATACTTCTTGAACGGAGATACAGCTTCTAAAAAGACAAGCAATGCTGAATGGGACAAATTGACTATGACAGCGGAAGAGATTGCGGTTATTATCCCGATCCCTGAAGCGGTTTTCGATGATGCTTCTTACAATCTTTGGGATGAAATCCAACCCCAAATCGTTGAAGCATTCGGATTAGCAATTGACCAGGCTGTGTTCTTCGGTGTAAATAAACCTGCTACTTACCCTAACGCAATTGTTACAGAAGCACTTGCTAAAGGTTCTAAAGTTGTTGTAGGGACAAAAGAAGATATCGCAGGCGATATCATCGGCGAAGGCGGCGTTATGTCTAAAGTTGAGGCTTGCGGCTACAAAGTCAGAGGTTTCTACGCAGACAGCACATTAGAAGCGAAATTCAGAAACCTGAGAGACAAAAACAACCAGTTAATCTATACTCCGGGCTTAACCTCAGAAATGCCTACAAGCTTAGTCGGCAGGCCGTTGATGTATGATGAGACAGGCGTTTTTGATTCTACAAAAGCGCTTCTTGTTGCGGGTGATTTCTCTAAAGCGGTATATTCTATTCGTCAGGATATCACTTACAAAGTGCTTGATCAGGCAATCATTCAAAATACTGACGGCACAATTGCATACAACCTTGCGCAGCAGGATATGGTTGCGCTTCGTTGTGTAATGAGGTTAGGTGTACAAATCGCCAACCCTGTTACAAGAAAAGGCGGAGCAACTCGCTATCCGTTTGCGGTTTTGACTCCTCAGTAGTTGGTGCTGTAAAGTCATTGCGAGAAGTGAATATAGTGAACGACGAAGCAATCCAGTGAATTATTGTGTTTGTCTGGATTGCCGCGCTCCTTTTGTCGCTCGCAATGACGTGCTGATGGGATGTCAAACCAAAATCAGCGGTTGAAATATACCGCTGATTTTTTATGTTGCCGGAATATTAGTTAAAGATATATAGGCTTTGATTATTATTCCGGCAGGATTAAATACGAAAGGAAACATATATGACTATTGAGATTTACAAGAACTCGTTCATCACGCTTGATGATGCGGAGCTTTATTTTAATGAACGATTTAATTCAGAGAAATGGTATTCAGTCAGTGAAGAAGACAAGGACAAGCTTCTTGTTACCGCAAGTAAGAAGATTAATCGTTATGACTTTCTTGGTGAAAAGAAGGCATCAGAGCAGCCGATGGAGTTCCCGAGAAACTATCCGCTGCCGCAAGACATAAAGGATGCTGTGTGTGAAGAAGCTATTTCTTTAATAGAAAATCCTAACAACCCCCACCTTGAAAATCAAAGATTTGGGATTCAGTCAATCAGTCTTGGAGCAGGTTCTGTGAGCTACAGAGATAAAGGAAACTTTGGCGATCTTTGTTCAAGTGTTGCGATGGAACTTGTTACCAAATGGGTTAAAAAAGGCTATAACATAGCAAAACAGAAATTTGAGGAGGCTGAATAATGGGGTTTTATACACATTTATTGAATCAAAAAGCCGTTATTAAAAATGTAGACGGTGCTGACAGCAACAACAATCTCATCATTTCAGCTGAAAAAGAGGTCAATTGCCGTATTGAGTTCAAGGCAGGTATTACGATAGGCTCTAATGGTGAACAGGCAGCTTCATCCGGGAGATTTTATACGGAAGAAACTGTAAAGGTTGGGGATTTGATTGAGTTTGATAATCAAGAGTTCATAATTATCAATGTGAGTCCGTATTACACAATTGATGCTTCGTATGTGGTTGTCGAGGCTCATTTTCAGTAGATTGTTGCGGATTGCATAGCCTGTGCGATGCCTGTCTACACAGGCAAGACAACAAAAAAATGCAGGCATGAATTTTAAGAAAAGGGAGGAAAATTGTGATTTTAGAAGATTTAAAGTCTTTTATTGTTGAGAAAAATATTGTTGAAGAAAGTTCTATAAAGTTTGACTATGACGGAGCCGGCGGACATAACTGTGTTCTTCTGTGGAAAAACGGAAGCCAGCCGTGCGATTTATCACGCCGCCCGACTATTCAGATTACTGTTAAGAACAGGGATTTAAGCGCTGCTCGTCTAATCAGCGAGGAAATTTTTAAGGCACTTTATCCTGAAGAACAGTATCAGAAGGCGATTAAGATTAACAATAAAATTATGCATGTACAGGTTCTAAAAGAAC
>JAVBRY010000188.1:0-11501 GCA_031547505.1 Candidatus Gastranaerophilaceae bacterium
CACATGGTTCGCCAAGAAAGATTATCCTGAATTCGTTGCGGAAGACGCAAAGATTAGAAAATATATTAAGAAAAGATTATATGCAGCCGGCATATCAAAAATATTGATTGCCAGAAAAGCTCAAAATGTAATTCTTACCATAGTCACAGCTAAACCCGGTATCGTAGTAGGCCGCGGTGGACAAGGTATTGAAGAATTGAGAGTTGATGTTGCTAAATTAATCAATAAAACAGTAACAATCTACTTTGTTGAAGTAGCAATAATAGATGATGATGCTCAGTTAGTTTCTGAATCTATCGCACTTCAGCTTGAAAAACGTATCGCTTTCAGAAGAGCTATGAAACAAGCTATTCAAAGAACAATGAGAGCAGGCGTTCAAGGTATAAAAATTATGGTATCTGGCCGTTTAGGCGGAGCCGAGATTGCAAGAAGCGAATGGGTTAAAGAAGGAAGAATCCCTCTTCAAACTCTTAGAGCTGATGTGGACTTTGGATTTGCAGAAGCAGATACTATGATGGGTAAAATCGGCGTTAAAGTTTGGATTTTCAAAGGCAACTTGATGCCTGGTGAAAAAGCAGATTTGAACATCAAAAGTAAAAAAGTTACAGGCAACGAAGAAAAAGCTGTAACTGGCAGAAGAGGCAAAAGACCTTCTGACAAAGAATAGTAAATAACACAGAAAATATACACAAGAAAATTAAATTAGGAGCGACACTAAAATGTTAATGCCCAAGAAAACTAAATATCGTAAGAAAATGAAAGGCAACAGAAAAGGCCACGAAACTCGCGGAACAACCCTTGAGTTTGGTTCTTACGGACTGGTTGCTTGTGAACCGGCGTGGATTACAAGCAGACAAATAGAAGCTGCAAGACGAGCTATGACTCGTAGTATTAAAAGAGGCGGTAACGTCTGGATTAAGATATTCCCAGACAAACCTATCACATCAAAGCCTGCTGAAACTCGTATGGGTAAAGGCAAAGGCTCTCCTGAATACTGGGTAGCAGTTGTTAAGCCTAACAGAGTTCTTTTTGAAATCGAATTCCCGACAAGAGATGCTGCTGTTAACGCTTTGAAATTAGCTGCACAAAAGCTTCCAATTAAAGTAAAGGTAATCGAAAAAGAAGCATAAAAGTGCGACCGGGTCGACGCCGCTGTGGTGGCTCGGAGTAGCTAACCAGTTGCAGACCCGAATGACAAACAATTATGTGAAAAGCATAAAGGACCAAAGAAATGAAATTAAAGGAAATACGTGAAAAAACAGTAGATGAGCTGAATGCTTTGATAGTTGATTCTAAGAAACAGCTGTTTGATATGAGATTGCAAAAATCTTTGCAAAAACTTGAGAACACTGCACAAATTGGACAACTGAAAACAGTTATCGCTCAAGCTAAAACAGTTATTAAAGAAAAACAAAAAGCAGAGGTTAAATAAAATGCCTAAAAAAGAAAAACAAGGTGTTGTAGTAAGCAGCAAAATGGATAAAACAGCCGTTGTAAAAGTGGCTGATTATGACAAACATCCAAAGTACCAAAAAATTATTGAAGTCACAAAAAACTATAAAGCACATGATGCTGAAAATGCTTGTGGCGAAGGCGATACTGTTAGAATCGTCGAATCAAGACCACTATCAAGCGGAAAACGCTGGATAGTAGAGAAAATAGTGGAAAAAGCCCACTAGACAGCTCTAAAGGTGCCAAAAGGTGCCGAAATAAATTTCATCTGAATGAAAAAGGATTAAAGCAATGATACAACAAGAAAGTAGATTAGTCGTAGCAGACAATACAGGCGCAAAAGAGCTCTTGTGCATTCGCGTAATGGGAAGCTCAAACAAAAAATATGCAGGCGTGGGTGACGTTATAGTTGCCACTGTAAAAGATGCTACTCCTAATATGGGTGTAAAAAAATCTGAAGTTGTTAAAGCTGTTGTCGTTAGAACAAAAGCAGACATCAAAAGGGCTGACGGCTCCGTAATCAGATTTGATGAAAACGCAGCAGTTATTATTAACAAAGACGGCAACCCTCGCGGTACTCGTGTATTCGGACCGGTTGCGCGTGAGTTAAGAGAAAGAAACTATATGAAAATTATTTCTCTTGCTCCAGAGGTAATATAATTAATAGATTTTGACTGGCTGTGCCGGAAATTCCTGCTTTCGCAGGAATGACAGCAAAACTGAGTCAAATAATTAAGGAAAAGCAAAAATGAGAAATAAGAAAAAACCAACAGAACCACACAACTTGCATGTAAAAACCGGTGACAGAGTTATCGTCACAGCCGGCAAAGACAAAGGCAAAGTTGGCAACGTGAAAACAATACTTACATCTGAAAACAAAGTTATTGTTGAAGGTGCAAATATGATAACAAAAGCTGTTAAACCTAACCCTATGGCTGGTGTTCAAGGCGGTTTGACAGAAATGGAAGCGGCTATGGACTCTTCAAAAGTAATGTTGTATTGCCCGGGCTGTGAAAAAGCTACAAGAATCAAACATGATGTAGTAAAAGATAAAAAAGTCCGTGTTTGCAAAAAATGCGGCGAAACAATTGATGTATAAGAGACGTATAAATAACTAAGTATGGGCAGTTTGCCGGGGGATGTGCAGGGTTAAAACTACGGCGCATAACCAAAAACACAAGGGCGAAGCTGCATTCTACTAGAAGGAAAGAACAATGGCAGTAACTAAAGACTTAAAATCAAAATTCAACAAAGAAGTTAAAGAAGCTTTAAAATCCCAATTCGGGTATGCTAACGACCACGAGATTCCGAAATTGAACAAAATCGTAATCAACATGGGTGTTGGTGAAGCTTGTCATAACTCAAAATTGGCAGAAACTATCGTTAATCAGTTAACAAAAATTTCAGGCCAAAAAGCAATGGTAACAAAAGCTAAAAAATCAATCGCATCTTTCAAATTGAGAGAAGGTATGCCGGTTGGTTCAATGGTTACACTTCGCGGCGAAAGAATGTACGATTTTTTACAAAAACTTATTTGTGTCGTACTCCCTAGAATCCGTGACTTTAGAGGTATAAGCTCAAAGAGCTTTGACGGACGTGGAAACTATACTCTCGGATTAAAAGAGCAATCTTTGTTCCCTGAGATTTCATACGACGAAGTCGATATTATTAAAGGTATGAACATTTCAATCATTACAACTGCGAAAACTGATGAAGAAGCAAGAGCGTTGTTGACTGAATTGGGAATGCCGTTCAAAAAGAAATCACAGTCATAGCGGATTTCGTGCGGGCACGAAGCTGCCCAGGCGAGTGAAAACCATACCATTTATGGATTTGACGAGCGAAGGTAATCCAAGACAAAAGCAAAGCCCAATACAATAAAGGAGAAAAAACGTGGCTAAAAAAGCAATGGTAGCTAAAGAACTCAGAAGAATGGCACTTGCCGCAAAAGGCAAATACCCTAGAACAAGACTGCACAATAGATGCTCTATCTGCGGCAGACCTCACGGTTTCCACAGAGACTTCGGTCTTTGCAGAATTCACCTGAGAGAAATGGCTCACAAAGGTTTATTGCCCGGTGTAGTTAAAGCAAGCTGGTAGACAATCAAAGTCAACCATTAATTATAAACGCTTTCGACTATACTGCTAGAATGCTTAAGCCGTGTGTGGCGGTTCGCAGAAGCTCACGAAGGTGAGCGCCGGAGAACCAAACCGATCGATAGCGACGTAAGAGTTTACAAAGTAAACTCCACAGGAGCCGCAGATCACATAATTTTAGTAAGTAGTAAGGGTGTTAAACACCTGAAAGATAAGGAACATAAAATGTATACAGATCCAATAGCAGATATGCTGACAAGAATAAGAAACGCAAACGTAGTATCTCACGCAGAAGTTGAGATGCCTAGTTCTAAGTTGAAAATAGAATTGGCTAAAGTTTTAAAAGAAGAAGGTTTTATCGCTGATTACAAAGAAAAAGAAGTCGGCAAATTCAAAGTTTTAGTGGTTACACTTAAATACGACGAAAGAAATAAACCTGTAATCTCAAACTTAAAAAGAATTTCAAAAACAGGTTTGAGAGTATATTGCAAAGCTAAAAACCTTCCGCAAGTATTCGGTGGTTTGGGTGTAGCAATCATCTCTACAAGCAAAGGTCTTATGACAGACAGAAAAGCTAAAAAAGAGAACCTGGGCGGAGAAATTGTCTGCTACGTTTGGTAGGCACCCGCTAGTATAACAAGTTAAAAAAATAAATTGGAGATATAAAAATGTCACGTATAGGTAAAACACCAATCACAATACCGGACGGTGTAGAAGTTAAAATAGACGGTCAAACTGTAACAGCTAAAGGACCATTGGGTACTGAAATTGTTGAAGTTCGTCCTGAAATCGCATTAAAAATGGAAGGCAATACACTCCTTGTTACCGTTGTTAATGACGACAGAAAATCAAGATCACTCTGGGGTTTATCAAGAACATTGGTAGACAACGCAATCCAAGGCGTTAAATCAGGTTTCGTAAGAAAGTTGGAAATCCAAGGCGTAGGCTACCGTGCTAATATGGAAGGTACTGTTTTGAACCTCCAGCTTGGTTATTCTCACCCTGTAAAAGTTGCGCCGCCACAGGGCGTAAAAATCGAAGTTGAAGCTAACACAAAAATCACTGTTACCGGTCCTAACAAACAGGTAGTAGGCGATGTTGCAGCAGCTATCAGAGGTAAGAGACCACCTGAAGTATACAAAGGCAAAGGCGTCAGATACGAAGGCGAACACGTAAGACGTAAAGCCGGTAAAACAGGTAAAAAGTAAGACAATTGTAGGCAAACGTAAGTGAGCCGTACAAGTGTCTTATCCCGTGCTTGACACGGGATCTCAGATAAAAGTCAAACAGAAAACATAAAGCCCGCATAAGCCCTTATAAAAATCATTGTAAGAAGGCTTGGGTGAAAGGAAAGAAAAATGATTAATACAAAAAACAGAAAAGACCAAACAAGAAAAAGACACGAACGTGTAAGGCTTAAAATCTCCGGTGAGGCAACTTGCCCAAGATTGGCAGTTTACAGAAGCACAAAACACATTTATGCTCAGTTGATTGATGATGTGAATAAAGTAACTATTTGCTCGTCTTCTTCAATCGATAAAGAATTCAAAGGCAAACTTACTCACGGTGGTAACATCGAAGCTGCTAAAGCTGTCGGCGAAGCTATCGCTAAGAAAGCTAAAAAAGCGGGTGTTGTTGACTGTGTATTCGATAGAGGCGGATTCCTTTATCACGGAAGAATTTCAGCTTTAGCTGATGCAGCTCGTGAAGGCGGATTGAACTTCTAATTGGATAAATAAATTTTTAAAAAAGGCTCTTTAAATAAAAGAGCCTTTTTTATTTGAAAAGTATTTGGTCAGCCCTGCGCAGTAAGTTGACAGGCACAAAAAAAGAGATGCCATCAGCACCTCTTTTTTTATTAAATCTTGATTAAGAAATTCTTTGGAACATATACCCGATGCCACGAGCTGTAAGAATCAACTCAGGATTTGCAGGGTCTGTTTCTAATTTAGAACGCAATCTTGAGATGTGAACGTCAACAACTCTTGTGTCGATTCTGTGATCAGGCGGGTAAGCCCAAACGTATTGAAGAATTTCGTTTCTTGAGTATGCTTGACCGGAGTTGTTAACAAGAAGTTCTAACAAACTGAATTCCATACCTGTGAGTCTGATGCGTTCGTTCTTTCTGAACACCTGACGTCTTGCAGTATCAATTTTAATGCTGCCTGTTGTAATAACGTTCTTTGTAACTTTTCCTGTTGTAGGAACGATTTCTCTGTTAGTCGTTCTTCTTAAAATTGTTTTTACACGGGCTTCAAGTTCTTTCGGGCTGAAAGGTTTGACTACATAGTCATCAGCGCCCAATTCCAAGCCGGTGATTCTCTCTGATACATCGCCAAGAGCAGTCAGGATAATAATAGGAATGTCGGAAGTACGTCTAACTTCGCGGCAAACACCATATCCGTCCATTTTTGGCATCATAACATCTAAAATAATAAGATCAGGGTTTTCTTTATTAAACATCGCTACAGCTTCTTCACCATCAGCGGCTGTTACTACATCGTAACCTATCATCCCTAGTCTTGTTTCTAAAATTCTGCGAATACTTGCTTCATCGTCAGCAATCAGAATCTTTTGTTTGGCTTCGCTTTGTTCTGGAACTTCACTGTTTGGACTCATTTTTCAAAACCTATCTTTCTATATCCGCTATATTCTTAAAACTTTTAAAATCGTTAAGTCATGTTTCTTACCTGACGTTACAAATATGGGAGGCCCTAAAATGCACTATATGGCAGAAATTTCATTTATATATATCTTATAAATATTACAAATTATTGACTTTCATTAAATTATATTACAAGAAAATATAAATTGCAATAGATATTTAATGGTGCTATAAAGAGAGTAGAGGGTGAAATAAAAGCCAAAAAATGACAATTTTTGACAAAGCGAACAGACGAGCTTGCGAGACTCGTGAGCCTGTCTCCGTAGCGAAGCGTAGTGTCAGAGCTTTTAAAAACCCGACCTAAGAAGTGCTAAGCCCTTGACGGCTGCGAGACAGCCGGCGGCAAGGGCGAAAGCCGGACAATAGGGGCGTAAGAAAAATCTTTGATTTTTCCACAGCCCCGATAAAAAATAATTAGTTTTTCAAAAAAATCAGAATAGAAAAGGGAGAAATGATGTCAAATATAGAGGTAGTTTTACCTGATAATTCGAAAATCAGCCTAGATAGCGGTTCAAATGGAATGGATCTGGCTAAAAAAATCAGTGAAGGATTGGCGAAAAATGCTGTTGCAATAGAGATTAACGGTGCAATGAAGAGCTTGTCAATAGAGTTAAATACAAACGACAAGGTGAAAATTATCACATCAAAAGACCCTGAATCTATTGACGTTTTGAGACACTCGACCTCCCATATTATGGCACAGGCTGTGATTTCAATATTCCCACAGGCGAAACTCGCTATCGGTCCTGCGATAGAAAACGGATTCTATTATGACTTTGACATTGAAGGCCATACTTTGCACGAGGATGATCTTCAAAAAATTGAAGATAAGATGAAGGAGATTATTAAAGAGAATCTTACTTTTGAAAAGTATGTTATTCCTGATGTCGATGCACAAATCGCCGAGTTTAAATCCCAGGGCGAAATTTATAAAGCAGAACTCCTAGAAGAACACAAACATCACAACCCGACCCTTTATATAACTAAAGATAAAGACGGTAATGCATTGTTTAATGACCTTTGTGCAGGTCCGCATTTGCCGAACACTTCTTTTATAAAAGCATTTAAGTTATTGAGTATTGCCGGTGCATACTGGAGAGGCAACGAAAAGAACAAGATGCTTCAAAGGATTTATGCAACAGCTTTTTGGACTCAAAAGGAACTTGATGATTATTTGAACTTCCTTGAAGAAGCTCAAAAACGTGACCACAGAAAACTCTCCACCCAGCTTGACTTATTCTCTATAAGAGATGAGGTAGGCTCAGGGCTTGTGTTGTGGCATCCGAATCTTGCAATAGTAAGAGAAGAAATAGAAAATTACTGGAGACGCGAGCATAGAAAAAGAGGATATGTTATCGTAAACACACCTCACATCGCAAAATCAAAACTCTGGGAAATTTCAGGCCACACAGGCCACTACAGAGAAAATATGTATTTCATAAACGATGAAGGTACAGAATATGTTTTAAAGCCGATGAACTGCCCGTTCCATATTTTGATTTATCAGGCGAACAGATATTCATACAGAAGCCTTCCGCTTAGAATGGCCGAGCTTGGTACTGTATACAGAAACGAACGCTCAGGCGCCGTTCAGGGCTTGACCCGTGTAAAAGGTTTCACACAGGATGATGCCCACATTTTCTGTACGCCTGAACAACTTATTGATGAAATTAATGCAATCATTGACTTCGTCGCTGATACATTAGCTATCTTCAAGATGGACTTTGGTGTTGAACTTTCCACCCGTCCTGAGAGCTTTGTCGGGAAAATTGAAAACTGGGACAGAGCAGAAGAAGGCTTGAAAAAAGCGCTTGAAGTCAAGGGGCTTGAATACGAAATCAACGAGGGTGACGGCGCATTCTACGGGCCGAAAATCGACTTTAAAATAAAAGATGCAATCGGAAGAACCTGGCAGTGTGCAACTATTCAGTTAGACTTTAATTTGCCTGAAAGGTTTGAACTAAAATATCAAGATGCTGACGGCACAATGAAAACTCCTGTTATGCTTCACCGTGTAATCTTTGGCTCTATGGAAAGATTTATGGGAATCTTAATTGAACACTATACAGGTGCGTTCCCTCTATGGCTTGCTCCGCAGCAGGTTGTTATTGTTCCAATCTCAGAAAAACATGCAGACTATGCAGCTGAAGTTTATCAGAAAATGCATTCTCAGTGCATAAGAGCAAAACTCGATGACCGCTCTGAAAGTGTAAACTACAAAATCAGAGAAGCTCTGCAGGATAACAAAGTTCCTTATGTGGTTGTTGTCGGTGACAAAGAAATCGAAAGCCGTTCAGTTGCAGTTCGAAAAAGAGGCGAAGGACCTATCGGTACATTTGCACTCGATGATTTTGTGAACCAGATTCTTAAAGAAATTGATACTAGAGAATAAGTTTTATATACATAAAATTGAAATGGTTACTTATGAAAAAAATTTTAATTCTGTTGTTAATTACCTTGTTGGTACCTAACAGTGCACAAGCTGGTAGTAAAAAAGCTATGCAGGCAGTTTTGGAAAGTTGGCAGGGAGAGAATATTAATTCCGTGATTGAGCGCTGGGGGTATCCTTCCGATGAAAAAGTTTTGGCAGGTAAAAAATTGCTTTATTGGACGAAATCAAAAAATTCTTTCTATTACCAAAATGGTTATGGTAGCTATGTTACCGAGTACTGCGAAAGAATTTTAGAAACAGATAACAATAATATAGTCATTGCATGGCAATGGAAAGGTAACAGTTGCCCGTTTGTACTAAAACGTGCTTATAAAAATTATGGAAACCCACAATTGCAGGATAAATATATTAATCAAAAATCTAATAAGAAAGAATAATAATTAGTTGGCTAGGCTTTTAAAGATTGTGCGATTCCTGCCTTCGCAGGAATGACAATAATGTATACAAATTAAAACCTCACATTGGTTGTAAACTTAAACCTCTGCCGGGTGACGTCTTGTGCATTATAGATATTCGATGCACTCAACTCAAAGTTTAATGTCTCATTCTGCCCCATCGGAGTGACTTTCAGTGCGTATTCATCCTGTGCGTAGTCAGTGTTGAGCTCTTTTATTATTTTACTTTTAAAAGCCAGATAGTCATTCAATTTATATTGAGTTTGAAAGTGTGCACTATTTATATAATCCTGATTGTTGGTATAGGTGCTCTGTGCAAGTTGTCCTGAGATGGTGAATTTGCCCTGTCTGTATTTTGTGAAAAACCCTGCAGTATTTCTGTTGTAATCAAAATAATCGTTTGAGTATAGTGCCGTGCCGAATGTGAAATCGCCTTTTGAGTTCCAGATTTTTTGAGGCTTGGTCGAAACTATTCCGCCCAATGAATTGTAGAGTGAGTTTGTATCTGTATAAGCTCCCACGGAATAGTTTAAATTGCCCATACTTCCCATAACCTTACCGCCGACGTCATAGTCGGATTCGCGTTTGCTAATGAAGCTCAATGTGCTTCCGTCATAGATTGAAAGACTTCCCTGCCCGATAAAAGCAGATGTGTTGTCGTCTAAGGAAACTTCCATATAAGATCCCAAAGATGCAGGTGCAATCAATGGGCGAAGATTTTTTTCATCTGAAAAGAACAGATATCTGTATAGTTTTGAATCATCCCAGGTTTGTCTGTATAATTTGTTAGGTTTTTGTTTTGCTTCCACTTCTGCACGGAGCTTGAACTTCTTGATATTTTGGACTTTTTCTCCCTCTTCAATTTTTAAAGTTATCGGAGCAAACATCAACTCCTCTTCCTCTACATTTTCATCTTTGGCTTCAGGTGTTCTTGACGAAGTATGGACGGAAGACTCTTGAACAGGGATATCAGTGATGGATTCAATCGGCAATTCAGCACAAAGCACAGGTATACTCGAATTCGACAATACCCATAAAAACGCTGTGAGTGTAATAAAAACCTTTTTCATAACTACATTTTGTACTTAAATTATAATATTTTCTAGTGTTACATATCTTAATATAACACATTAAAAATGCAATATCTAGATAAAAAAATTGTTTATATATATAAGTAAGGGAATTTCATGAGGAATTAAGTAATTGACGTACGGTCTTAACAGCTTGTATTTATTGTCTGCTCGCTATGGGCTTCCGTTTGATATGACGATGTCGTCTGTTATGCCGGGTTCTTTTTTCGGCTCGAGCAGTATTTTCGGAGGCTATCCGAATTTTCAGGCTTTTTCAGGGGGATTCAACCAAAATTCCTTATTTGGCGGAAATTTTGGTATGCAAAACTTAATGGCTCAATGCAACCAAATTCAAAACCAATGGAGCCAAATGGCATTTAATATGCCTATGATGAGCAATAATTTCTTTATGTCTAGAACTCCAAATAACTATACTCGGAATAATGAAAGAAACGAAAACACAGAAAAAACTGATGGAAGCACAACCCGCAGCACAAGCAGACCGGGTAATACTGTCTGGGCAAAAATGCCTCCTCTGGGAAGCTATACACCTGCAAGAAGACGCAGAAATGATTCAAATTCAGAGTTCATTGCAGAGCTGCATCCGGCTATGCAGGAAAAAACAAAAGAACTGATTAGGTATTGCCGTGAAGAAATGGGCATGAATCTAAAAATAGGAAGCGGCTATCGAACAAGAGCGCAGCAGAGAGCTTTGAAAAAAGATAAGCCGAAGTTAGCAGCAGATGTCTCCTGGCATGAGTTTGGCCGTGCAGTGGACGTAGAGATAAATGGCGGTTCTGATAGAGATTATGCAAGGCTTGGACGTTATGCCATATCTATAGGTATGCGCTGGGGCGGAGATTGGGATAGCAACCCAAAAACTCCTAACAGGTTCTCCACTGAAAGATGGCACTTTGAGTATCAGGGACGATAGTTAAGGAAAAAGAATTGATGCCGCCCGGGCTTTGTTTTATAAAGTAGGGTGCAGTTACTACTGCACCACCTATGCAATAGATTTGTGTCGGTGCACTGGTAAGTGCACCCTACTTAGCACAATTAATTGCTTTTCGCTTGTTAACATAACTACATAAAAAGCCGCTAAAAAATAAAGTTTTCTTCAGAAAAAGTCGATAACTCTAATGTGAAGATAAGTCTCTATTGGTATTCAAAATCCCAATACACGTCATTCCGAAACAAGTTCGGAATCGCATAGACTTTGCGACCCTGAAACAAGGCGCTACGCGAGCAAGCAGGGTGACGGGGAGTTTTTTGAAAAAATATCTACAGAGACAAAGGAACGTTAGGGAAAGTGCGATGAATAAACAAAGAATGCATGAAAAGCTTCAAAATGACCTTATTGCAATAATTAG
>JAVBRY010000104.1:0-9745 GCA_031547505.1 Candidatus Gastranaerophilaceae bacterium
GAGAGTATTTAATACAACATCAGAAATGATGCAAGTAATGGTTAACTTAGGCAGATAGGAGCACACTATGGCAATACTGAGAACAGCAACAATAGCACAGAATCAATCCATGCTCAACAGGCTTATGGCTAACCAGAATAAGCTGCTCCAAGTATCAGCACAGGTTGATTCTCAAAAGAAAGTCAACACACTTTCTGATAACCCTGTTGAAATCGCAACAATTATGAACTTGAACAAACAGCTGGCTGATATTGCCGGCTACTACAAAAATATAACAAGTGCTGAAAACCAATTGACAGTTCTTGACGAAACATTCAATACGACAAACTCAAGGTTGAACCGTATCAATGACTTAACACTGTCTACACTGAATGGAACAGGTAGCAAAGAAACCAATGCGGCTGCTAAAAATGAAATTGACCAGCTTATTGAGAGTGTTGTCGATATGGCAAACAAAAGCTACAACGGAACATACATTTTTTCAGGTGCAAAAACCTCTACTCCTGCGTATTCAGTTGAAAAAGATGCTAACGGCCAAATTACAGGAATAGTGTATAACGGTTCAAAAAATGGTTCAGAAGGCTCTCAAAGAAAACTTGAAATTTCAAATGGCGTTAAAATTGATATAAACGTCACAGGTGATAGTGTTTTCGGAAGCTATGATTCAGCAACCGGAACAGGTTCAGGTTTGTTCCAGGCTCTTGGCGAACTGTCTGTTGCATTCTCGCCGGATCCGCCTGACTATGACGCTATGAGAGATGCATTCGGAAAATTCCAAGACCAAATGAAGCACGTGAATGCAAAACGAAGTGAATTCGGTACTAAAGGTACAAAAGTAGAAATGACAAAAAGCTCATTACAGGATTTTGAACTGACAACCAAAGGCCACAAGTCTGCACTTGTAGACTTGGATTATTCAGAAGCAATCACTGCTTTGATGCAGCAAAATACTGCTTATCAGGCTTCTATGCAGGTTTTTGGACTGTTATCGAAAAATTCACTATTGAACTATATATAATAGGCCGGGATTACTATCCCGACAAGCAAAAAGAATTGGCAGACTTTGCCGAAAAACCCCTGAGTCACAGGTGCAGTAGCAAGGGGCAAAGAAAATCTTACCATTTGAGTTATTTATGGGGGCGTATGCGTTATGTCCCTTTTTTATTGCCTGCCTATTCTCACACCCTGAGGTGAATACAAAAAACTGCATAAATTACTTATGCAGTTTTTAATATTTATTATCTTCTTTAAAAGCCTTGATTTATTTTTTCGCTGCTTGATTTGCCTGATATACCACGATATCAATATTAGGATACTTCTCTTCTAAGCCCGCTATAGCAGCTTTTGCTTGAACCCAAAGTGCTCTGTCTTCTTTTAGCATAACGTTAGGATCGAACTTTGAGCCCTTCGATAGTTCTATTTCTCGCAGGAGATCTTGTGCCTCATTGTATGTCATCCCCTTGCTTTCTGCTTTGAGCATTTTATCTTTTTCTGCTTGCGAAAGTTTTGCGACTTCAGCTGTCCTTGCTGCGTAACTTTCACCTGTTTCCACCTTTGATTTTATTCCGGGCTTATTGTCGGATGCTTGTGGAACAAATCCGTCAGCATTAGTTCCATTGTCACCCTCTTTATATTTACCTGTTTCTGTATTTTTGCCTGGTTTTTGCCCATTAGCTGTAATTGTTGAATCAGCTGCTGCAACATATTTTTCCGTTTGAATACTGTTAATTGTCATATTTTTCCCCTCGTAATTTCCCTGTAATTATATATCCTCAATACATGTATTATTAAAAACATTTTGCTGAAAATAATTGATACAAAATCGTCAGAAACTTATATCATATATAGGGCAGCCTTGTTGCTAAGGAGTTTTCATCCTTAATATTTGGTAATGTTTTTATGTTATTATGCTAAAATTTTCTCATGCAAATCACAGGCGGATACTTAAAATCAAGAAAACTAACCTCCCCTAAAGGAGAAAACGTTCGACCCACTCTCTCGAAAACTCGTGAGAGCGTTTTTAATGTGCTTATGAACCTGATTAACTTTGAAGAGGCAATATTCCTTGATGTATTTGCGGGCTCGGGGATTATGGGTATAGAAGCATTATCAAGAGGCTTTTCCCAAGCTGCTTTTATCGAGAGAGACAAAAAAACATACAACCTGTTAAAAGAAAATTTAAAAAAACTGGATATTGAACCGGAGCTTTATTTTGGCGATTCGCTTAAGGTTCTCTCCAAAATTAACAAACCTTTTGATGTCATATACATAGACCCGCCCTACCAAAACAACCTGTATAACAGTGTTCTGGAGTCTATTAAAAAGAATAACCTCCTAAAAGACGGCGGTATTATTGTTCTTGAACACTTAAAAGGCGAAGAGATAGAGTTAACAGAGCTTAAGCAGATTAAAGAAAAAGTCTATTCTGATAAGGTTTTGAGCTTTTTAATTTAATAATGCATTATTCATTTAATCGCCAATTAAGTCGTCATCCTGAACTTGTTTCAGGATCTGATAATTTACGAATGATGCAATTATTTCTGTATTTCAGAGCAAAAAATGTAATCCACAACGGGTTCAGATTCCGCATCAAGTGCGGAATGACAAAAATTAACTTTACAGATGTGATTCCGTGCAGCTTGTCGTAAAGCAGGTTATCGCCTCAATTCCTGATTTTTTGAACTCTTTGACCATCTCAAAAAGAGTGCTCCCTGTTGTCAAAATATCATCAATTATTAAAATATTTTTACTGCCGTAATTGCCCTTGTCCACCTGAAAAGCGCCATTTAGATTCTTTTGGCGTTCATTCATTGTCAGCCTGTACTGAGGTTTTGTGTCTTTTATTCTTTTTATCAGACTGTTATTGACTTCATAATCACAGAGCCTTGAAAACTCTTCTGCAACAAGCTGCATATGGTTATATCTTCTCTTTTTTTCACGTGACTTGTATAAAGGAACAGGAACAATCGTGTACTTTTCTTGTTTATTTTCAAGCGTCTGCCAGTAGTCGAACATAATCTTTGCTTGGAAAAGTGCAAGTTCTCTTTGATTATGGTATTTCAAACCACGAATCATCTTTTGCATATTCTTCCCATAAATCACTGCGCTGTGAACAGGAGCGCCTATTTTGCTCTCCAGCTGTCTTGGCGGCAGAAGATCTATTTCATCAAAGCAATTTTTGCACATAACTGTATTTTCACGGGTGGAATGACAGAAATAGCACCGCTTTTTGTATATCAAGTCGAGTAATTGCGCAAAAAGATTAACCATAGTAAGAATTATAATATAAAGAAAATGTAGAAAATCTTTAATTTTTCCACAGCCCCGATGGCATTTGTATGATAGAATAAAAAATAATCAGACGGAGAGAGATACAGATGAACGTAATAATAATGATACTGCTGATAAGCTTGCTTATCCTTGTGCATGAATTAGGTCACTTTTTGGCAGCAAGAGCTTTGGGTATTAAAGTGGACAGATTCGGATTCGGACTTCCGTTCGGACCGACACTTTTTGAAGGCCAAATAGGAGACACAAAAATCCTCATCCACGCCTTGCTTTTAGGCGGCTATGTTTCGTTCCCGGACGATGATCCGGAGTCTGATTTGCCGACGGATTCTGTCGAGAGATTTTCAAATAAATCTGTCAGCCAGCGTGCGATAGTAATCTCAGCCGGTGTAATAGCAAACGTCCTGTGTGCAATAGTTCTGGTTATTATGACAGCGTGTATCTGGCATAAACTCCCGGCGGGCAAATATGACATTCGTATCGACAAAATTGTTGCCGCTAAAGGCGCAGCTATCTATGAATCAGGTATGACAAAAGGAGATAAAATCAATAGAATCAATGGTTCATTGATTAACTTCCCGTTCCAGGTCAATAAATACGCTGAAATGAGTAAAAAACATGACGGCGAAGTTTCAAAAGAAGTTTTTGAAAAAACCCTTGCCGAATTACAGGCTAAAAATCCTAATATTGACAATGCGTCAGCTATCATATCTCCAAATACAAAAATAAACCTCATACCGATAAAAGATGAAGAACCTATGCATCTTTCAAACGACTTTTTGATGGGACTAGAGAAGGTTAAAACCAATGAAATTAAGTTGAACAAGGATCAGATTGAACTGAGAGATATAATTCAAGGTTCAAAAACATATATCGTAGACAATAATACAACCACGTTATCCGATATAGCTATGGCTATGTCTGATACCCAAAAACCAATGTTCTTTACCGTTATACGTGACGGAAAAGAAGTTAACCTGAAACCTATTTATTCTGACAAAGACGGTATAATAGGCATCCAGCAGATTATTGAAGAGGTTTTGACACCGACAAAAACACCAAAGGCGATTCTAAAAACTTCTGCGACTTATCTTTGGACGAATACTGAGCTGATGGTTATCGGGCTTGTGAAGCTCTTTACGGGACAGATTCCGATGAAGGATTTGCACGGTATTGTTGCGATTACAAAACTTGGCGGCGAAGTAATCCAGTATCAGGGCTTGTTTAAAGGCCTGTTGCTTACTGCAATTATCAGTTTAAACCTTGCTTTGATTAACATTCTGCCTATCCCTGCCCTGGACGGCGGACACTTGTTGTTCTTGATTATTGAAAAAGTTCAAGGCAAACCGATAGATGAAAAAACACTGGAAAAAATCAGTAATACCGGGTTTACTATCCTGATAATACTGATGTTTTTGATTATATTTAATGACATATTTGCACTCGTTACGAAACAAATATGACGACTCGTCACCCCGCTGTGTGATTGTGTTGTTTGGTATAATCTTGTCTGAGCGGGGTCTGAAAAACATTGTAGGCAATCGATCTAAAACCTAAAAACTCAAGGAGCTTGGAATTATGAAAGTAGAAAAAATGACTTTGAAAAAAATCTTTTTGACGGCGATAACAGCCTGCAGCTGCCTTATTGTTCTCATGGCTTTGCTCTTGCCGTTTCTTGTGGATAAAATACCATTTTTCGGCTCTTTGTATACCTTGTATCACAAGCTTTGTGTGGGTGCATCATCGCAGTGTTTTTGTGTTAACGGAAACATAATGCCTCTTTGTGCGAGATGTCTGGGGATTTACACAGGAATATTTTTAACAATGGTCTTGTATTTTGAAAACATAAAAATAAACCATGCTTTTTATATAATCTTCGGAGTGCTTGGAATCGGCGAATTTATTCTGGAGCATTATCATTTAATTTATCCTGATAACATTATCAGATTGGTTGCAGGATTGATGATAGGCGCATTTATAATGGTGACTATATTAAGACTTGAAATAAAGTTCAAGAACGGCTATTAGAAGCCCTGTCGCCGACTAACCCTGTCAGGCTATTTTGGTTGTATTTTTATAGAATCTATAATACACTTGAATTATTATGATAGAAAAATTCATTAATAAGTTTTTGCCGATTCTAATCCTAAGTTTGTGTGCTTCAAATATAGCACTGGCTGATACACCCTCAGCAGGACTTGCAACACAGCCAGTTGGTGAAGCTGTTGGTAATGCAATAGAAAATGCTGTAGATACAGCTATGACTATAGAGGTAAAAAAGGCGCCGGTACCATTAAGATTCAAAAACAAAGAACCTGTATATAAAGAACTTTCTGTTCAGGTACCTGTTGAAAGTTCTTCTGTAATGGAAGTCGGTATCAGTACTCTCGACGGCGAAGCACCTGTTAGAATCACACCTTTAAAGAAAATAACAACATCTAACCCTCTTTTGAAAGAAGGTGATTTTGTTGAGTTTGTGGTTGTATCCGATGTAAAAATTACTGATAACTTCCAGCTCAATAAAGGTGAAAAAGCTGTCGGTATGATTACAAAACTTGTGGATAACGGATTTAACGGCGACGTAGCTACGGTTCTTATTGACCAGTTTGAAATTAAACGCGAATCAGGCGAAAAATACTTGTTCCATGGCCAAATTAAAAAAGAAGGCAAAAATCACGACAAGGCAATCGGAGCCTATAACTATGTTCTGGGACCTGCCGCTTTTTGGATAAGAGGCGGAGAAGTGCAGATGAAACCGAAAAGAGATACTTATACCATTTATATGTATAACCTGGGACGGCTTGAAAAACTATGAAGAATCTAACAAAATTACTAACACTGACATTGCTTGTATTTGCAGCTTTTGCGCTTCCGTCAGAAGCTAAAAAGTATGTTATGAACATTACGCCTGCGCAGGAAATCTATACAAAAGGCAATGCGCTCACAAAAGGTGATGTGCTCCAGTTCACTGTGACAAAAGATTTGTATGTAGACAATCTGCTCTTCATCGCAAAAGATACACCTGTGAATGCAACGGTTGAATTTGTTGAGGGTGACGCCTGGATGGGTGAAACACCTCTTATGACACTGAATTACTTTGAAACAAAAGATGTCACGGGTGACCCTGTTATCATTGAATACGCACTCAATATCAAAGGCAAGTACGGAAAATCAAAAGTCAGCCAGTATGCAAAATACTACGCAAAGAGCATAATCTACTGTGCAAACTTAGAACTTAAGCCGAATGAACTTGAATTCAATGTCTTGTTCGACAAGGATGACGAAGAATCCGCTTTGTGATTGGATTTTGATTAGTTCATTGCTATTGTCGCCCCGCTGTTTGATTATTGGATTCAATCAATAATTTTATTCTGAGCGGGGTCTAAAGTAATATTTTTAAGAAGTAGGTCGGGATTACTATCCCCGACATCATTATATTTGTCGGCATGGTAATGCCGACCTACAATTTAGAATAGTTGTGTAGGGTGCGTCATACGCACCAAATCATATCTTCAAAGTCAGACACTTAGCTGCACCGCCTGCTTTCATAAATTCGCTCAAATCTGTTTGAATATGCTTGAACCCTTTTTGCGCAAGCAAATCGGTGAACCTTTGTGTGGTTGTGTTTGTCACCACATTCTTCCCGAGATTTACAGCATTGCAAGTAAAATACGAAGCTTCTTCAGCGTTCACTATGATTCTCTTTTCTTCGGGTACATTGGTTTCAATGACCTTATTTGCGTATTCGTCAAATGCGTCAGGGTAGTATATTAGATACCCGTCTTCAAGTGGACAAAAACATGTATCGAGGTGATAAAAACTTTTGTTCACTAATTCAAGAGATAAAACAGGAATACCGGTAAGCTCTGAAATATATGTGTGTGCTGAAAAATCACTTCTGGGGACATAGCCTGAATAAAGAGTATCGCCCAAATAAAGCGCATCTCCCGCACCTTCAAACGACATGTATTCAGGCAGCATGCGTACCTGATAACCGTTTTCTTCAAACCATTGTATAAAATACTTTTCCTCGAGCTGTCTTTGAGGGTATTTAAAGCGGCTTATGATTGCATTATTTTTATACATTACAGCTGCATTGGCGGTGAAAACCATATCCGGCACTTCTTCTCGAGGCTCTACCAGTTTGACGTCAGCCGCTAAATCTTCTTTTAATATTTTATATAAATTCTGCCACTGCCCTTTGGCTTTTGTGTTGTCAGCTTGAATATTCACGTTCATCCAGGGGTTAATTTCATACTTAATCCCAAAATATTCAGCACTGCACATAAGAATTTTTTCAGTCATATATTTCCTCAGCACCATGTTTTAGTGCAATTTTAGTTGCTTCTTGTATTTTTTCTTCATTGTCGGATTCGATAATGAAGGTCGCTTCAGATACCTCTTCTCTTCTTGCTCCGACTGTTATATCTATTGTGCAGCAATCAACTCCGAGGTCTGAAATTTTGTCCAGCAGTTTAGACAAAATCAAAGAATCTATAATATGCCCTCTCAGTTTGAATTTTTTAATCATGAATCGCCTCCGTAACTATAGCTCTATTATCTGAGGCTTGCAGCAATTTTTCAAGAGATAAACGATTGAGATTTTATTAAGGTCGTGATATTGCGTTTTTGCGAGTGTTGATAATGTTGTTTATGTAAATTGCAAAGCAATAATTTTTAAAGAGGGGGTTATAGGGGGACTCCTCCCCCTATAGTGGTCGCTTAGAAAAGTTTGGTTTTGAATGTCAATTTTATCCGAGCTTGACTGGTAAAATTGGCGTTCGAAACCATTATCTTTTCGTAACAGTACGCAGGATTTTCTTTCTTTTGGTTACTTTTCTTTCTTTTGTTGCGAGGTAAAAGAAAGAAAAGTAACAAGAAACATTCACCGCAACAATTAGTGTTTTTCGCAACATTAATTTAGGTTTAAGTTTTAAACTTACGGTAATTGCTGGTAAGATCCCGAACAGCAAAGATTGGATAAGATAACAAGCTTGGCGCTTCGGGATGACAGTTAGTGTTTTTACATAAACAACATTATCAAAATCCACCCCGATTTTTCAAACAAAATCCTCCAAAAAAAACTTGATTTCAGGTGTTTTTGTGGCATGATATTAATAGTGAGAATAATCACTATTAACATTTTAATCTGTGAACTGGAATAACAAAAATCATAGAGTGAAATAGGGTAAAAATTTGGTAAAGATGATAAAGGAGAGATAATGAGCTTATCTGCACAGGCAGCTGTTGACTACAACAGAGTCGATGAGATTATAAATTCTTGCGGCGCTAAAAAGTCAAATCTGATTGCCATACTACAAAAAATCCAGGAAGAGATGCGTTACCTTCCCATGGATGTCATGACCTATATAGGTACAAAAATCGAAGGGCTGTCGCCTGCTACCGTTTACGGTGTTGCTACATTTTATGCACAGTTCAGCTTAGAGCCGAAAGGCAAATACGAAGTCAAAGTATGTGACGGAACGGCATGCCACGTAAGAGGCTCAATGCCTGTTCTTAACGCCATTAAATCAGTGGTTAAGCTGCAAGAAGGCAAAATTACTACCGAAGACGGATTATTCTCTATTGAAACGGTTAGTTGCCTTGGCGCATGCGGCTTGGCTCCCGTTGTTGTAATAAACGAAAAAGTTTATCCTCAAATGACGTCTGATGCGATGAAAATCGTTATCGACACTATTTTGAAGGAAGAAAAAGAAAGTGCAGGGGCATAATGACGGTAACTATGGATATAAACAGCGAAAAGCAAAAAGCTTTGGCGCATATTAAAGAACAAGGGTTAAGAGTTTTGGTTTGTGCCGGAACAGGCTGTGTTGCCAACGGTTCTTTGGAAGTAATCAAAAAATTTCAAGAATTAGGAGCGAACGTTTCTACTCTGACTTCACACGATAAAATGACGGTTGTACCGACAGGATGCCACGGTTTCTGTGAAAAAGGCGTTTTGGTGGTTATTCCGGATTTGGATGTAACTTACGTAAAAGTAAAGGCTGAGGATGTTGAAGAAATTATCGAAAGCCACGTTAAAAATAATAAACCTGTCGACAGATTGTTGTATGTAGACCCGATTACACAAGAACACGTTTTAAAAAACGAAGAAATCGGTTTCTATGCACAGCAAACAAGAACGTCACTTGCAAACTGCGGTCACATAAACGCAGAATCGCTTTAAGAAGCGGTTGCGGTAGAAGGCTATGCAGCGTTAAATAAAGTTCTTAAAGAAAACAACCCTGAAGCGGTTGTTGATGAAATCGAAAAATCAGGCCTAAGAGGCAGAGGGGGCGGAGGCTTCCCAACAGGCCGCAAATGGAGATTGACTGCAGCAAACAGAGGCGGAAAAAGCTATGTTGTTTGTAACGGAGACGAAGGTGACCCGGGTGCATTCATGGACAGAAGTATCATGGAAGGCGACCCGCACAAACTCCTCGAAGGCATGGCTATT
>JAVBRY010000140.1:0-4894 GCA_031547505.1 Candidatus Gastranaerophilaceae bacterium
GTTCTTGCCGGTACGACATCAGTTCCTTTGGATGTGAAACTTACTAAGTACGAAATGAAATCAATTTTAAACGACTGTGAACCCAAAGTCATGCTGGTTTCACAAACTCACTTGCCTATGGCACTTGATTTGATGAAAGAAGTGCCGTCATTGGAGCACATCATTTTGATGGATAATACGAGCGACTCTGACATGCGTTCTATCTATATGCTGCCGAATAATTATGAAGCAAAATGGCGCCATAGAAGCAGAAAATCGCTTGCGTTTATTATTTATACGTCAGGCACAACGGGCGCGCCTAAAGGTGTAGAGATTACGTTCGAGAATATGATGGCTCAGATAGATGACTTGAGCAAAGTATGTGAAGTTATTTTCGGCGAAAAGGGCAAAACTAAACTTCTTTCAATTCTGCCTATGAACCACTTGTTCGAGTTGACTGTTGGGTTTTCAATGGTCTTGAATTGGGGACTTTCAGTTTATTATACACAGAGCTTAAAGCCTAAAGATATCTTGAGCATAATGCAGGATAAGAACATTAACTTTATGATTGTTGTTCCTGCGTTCTTGAAACTCTTGCAAACAGCAATAGAAACTGAAATTAAAAATGCACCGGCTATGACCCGGTTTATGTTTAATACTTGCTTTAAACTAGCGAAGCTTATACCAAGCTACAGCTTTAGAAAAAAACTGTTCGGGAAAATTCATAAAAAATTCGGAGGCAATTTCAACGCCTGTATTTCAGGGGGTGCACCTCTGGATGTTGTTGTGGGTGAATTTTTCGAAACAATTGGTATCAGAGTACATCAGGGCTATGGGCTTTCTGAAACAAGTCCTGTTGTATGTGTAAATATAGACAGAGCCGGCGATATAGCATCTGTAGGAAAACCGTTGAAAAGCTTTACGGCTAAAATAGACGAAACTACAGGAGAGTTGATGCTGAAAGGTCCTTCTGTGATGAAGGGATACCACAACAATCCTGAGCTTACAGCCGAGGTGATAGACGAAGACGGATGGCTCCATACCGGAGATATTGCAAAAATCGAGCATGGACATATTTATATTACGGGCAGAATCAAGAATATGATTGTTCTGAGCGGCGGAAAGAAAGTTTTCCCTGAAGAAGTTGAATCGGTTCTTGCTGAAAGCTCAATGTTTGCTGAAGTTTGTGTCTTCGGACATGCACGTTCTGACGGGTCAAAAGAAGGAACAGAAGATATTTATGCAGTTATTGTTCCCACAGAACACACTGTTAACAGTGCAAAAGATGAAAATGAACTCCAAACAATTGTCAGAAACGAAGCTAAGATGCTGTCAACAAGGCTCGCTCCGTATAAAAGACCGATTAATATTATTATTCAGAGAAACGAACTGCCTAGAACGACAACGAAAAAAGTTAAACGTAACGAAGTTAAAAAGCAGTTTGCACAAGTCTCATAATAAAAACAACATTAAAAAAGCCCTTCTAAAAAGGGCTTTTTTTTATCTAACATCTGTTACTTTTAAAATATGCCATCCGAATTGGGATTGAAATGGGTGTGAAACTTCACCGGGCTCCATTGAAAATGCCGCATCTTCAAATTCTTTTACCATTTTTCCTCTTCTAAAGAACCCGAGATCACCGCCTTCTTGGCCTGATGGGCATTTTGAGTATTTTTGTGCAAGATATTCAAAACTGATTCCATTCTCAAGTTTCTTTTCTAAAGCATCAGCCTGTTCTTTTGTGTCAACAAGTATATGGCTTGCTTTTACAGCAGTCGGGCATTTTGGTGCTGCATCTGCCTGATTGGCCTGATTAAATATTACAAGACCGAATACAAACAGACCGAAAACCAATAAGGATTTTAACAATGTTTTCATAATAGACTCCAATCTTTTCCCTAATATTAGTTTAAATTGTGAAATATTACAATAATACCCACCCGGGTAATACCAGAGTACCCACCTGTCTAATACACATCCGGTAATTAGTTAAGATATTATTGATTTACACATATAGAGACAAAAATAATTGGCTAAATCTTCATTATTAACATTGGCTCTCTGCCTGACATTATCGTGCCTTGCAGTAGACGCCAAGCATATTAACCCTGAAAAGACCTATCAAAATGCCTGGTGCCAGGCAAATAAAGGTCAACAGGAAGTCATACTTTTCGATAAGGCGCGTGTTGACTGTGTTACGGATACACATGCTATCGAATTCGATTTCGCATCGAAGTGGGGAGAATCTATAGGACAGGCTTTGTATTACGGAAGTGTAACGGGTAAGAAGCCGGGTATTGTTTTGATTATGGAAAACCCTGCGAATGAGAAACAGTATTTAGAAAGAGTGAATACTGTTGCTAAAAAATACGGTATAACGGTATGGGTAATGACTCTGGCTGATTTATACAACTTTAATTCCATTGCTCAGAATGAATGATTTTATTTTCATCATTTTGCATTTTAGTCCCCAATTCTATATAATAAACCTATGAAAAAGCCTGTAATATTTATATGGATATGTTTGATTTTCGTTTCGTTGTGTACTTTATTCGCTGTTTTGCCAAAGCAGAAAGAATCAAAAAACGAGGTTGTTTTTTGGACATTGCAGCTTGGCACATTTGGCGATTATATGAACCCGATTATTTCTGAGTTTGAAAAACAAAACCCTGAAATAAAAATAAAATGGATTGATGTACCTTATTCGGAAGGCGAAAAAAGAACATTGGCTTCTATCTTGAGCAACAACCCGCCTGACCTTGTGAACCTGACTCCTGATTTTTCAAGTGTCCTCGCTCAGAAACAGGCGCTGTATTATATAGATTGTGCGGAATTGAAAGACTATAATCAGCAGATTATAAATGCATTAAAAAATAACGATAAGTGCTATGCGGTGCCTTTTTATGCCACTTCTGCAGTGACGTTTTATAACAAGGATTTGTTGAATAAATCCGGATTTAAAAATCCGCCAAAAACTTATGTTGACCTCTTTTCAATGTCTCCTCAAATTAAAGCGAAAACAGGCATCTATTCGACTATGCCTACGTTGACTGAGAATGATACACTTTTGAAAATATTGAATAAGTATTATGTCTCTTCACCTGAAACATTGACGACAGTTCGTTCAGAGTATATTTTTAATCAGTATAAAATCTTGTATCAAAAGGACCTGATACCGAAAGAATCTATCACACAGACTCATAGGGAGGCGCTTGAAAAATATATGTCGGGTCAGATTCTCTTCATTCAGTCAGGCTCGAACTTCTTGAATATGGTAAAAGACAATGCGCCTAAGATTTTTCAGGTCACGGATGTTTCTCCTCAGCTAGTCGGAAAGAGCGGAAAATATGATGTTTCTATAATGAATCTGATTATCCCCGAGCGCGCAAAGCACAAAGAAGCGGCTCTGAAATTTGCATTGTTTTTGACCAGCAAAGAAAATCAGATTGAGTTTTCGAAATTAACAACTGTTTTGCCGGTTAATAATAAAGCACTGGAAGACGGTTATTTTAAAGAAACAACAAACAGTGATGTGGTTTCAAAGGCGAGATTCATAAGTGCATCGCAGTTAAAAAACCTCGAAAACCCTGTCCGTGCAGGCAAAAACCAAAAAGAAATTATTACCCTTTTAAATACGTCAGTTCAGGAGATTGTTCTGAATAAATCCGAAACAAAGACAGTGCTCGAGAGAACTGCTAAACAGTGGAGCGAGTTTTTAAAAAATGAATGAAATTGAATTGATTGATTTAAAACCGGATAACTATTCAAAAACTGTTTTAATAATAGGAGTCTTCCACGGTGACGAGCCAGACGGAGAATATTTGATAAACAGGTTTTTAGAATCTAATGATTTGTCATTCCTGCGCCGGCAGGAATCGCACAGTCTATTGAATGGTATTTCAGACCTTCAATCAAATTTTAAAAACAGACTTTTATTTATTCCCTGTTTGAATTCGAACGGCAAGGCTTTGAAACAAAGAACAAATGCTAACGGGGTAGATTTAAACAGAAATTTCCCGACAAAATGTTGGGAGCTGACTGAAAGGAATGAGTTTTTTGGCGGGGAGTCACCGGCTAGTGAAGTTGAAACTAAATTTTTGATGGATGTTATTGACGAATGCAAACCTGATTTTATTTTGACACTCCATGCACCGTATATGGTGGTGAACTATGATGGTCCTGCTGAAAAAGTTGAAAAAGTGGTACGAAGAATTTCTGCAATTACCGGCTATCCTATCCAGGAAGATATCGGTTATCCGACGCCGGGAAGTTTTGGAACATATTACGGAGTTGAGCGAAATATACCTGTAATAACTCTTGAACTGCCTGAGAATGAACCACTTGATGAGCTGTGGAGTGCAAACAAGGGTGTTTTTGAATATTTTGCGATGAGTTATTAATAATAATATTTATTATGTAAAAACTTAACTGTCATCCCGAAGCGCCAAGCTTGTTATATTAAATAATTTTGGAATATTCGGGATCTGACCAATTGTAATTGTAAGCTTTTAGCTTACAAACCTAAATTATGACCCTTGCCTCCGGCGGGGACTCCGTCCAGGGGGTCTTTTTAACAAAAAGACCCGCAAAAACTTCCGACCGGATACTACGCTTCAATATTTTCTTGGCTCAACATCAACCTCGCAAACTCGGCTCTTTGAGCCTCAGACAGTGCGAGGTAATCGCCGTTTCGCCAAGAAAATAAGTGAAGCTCCGTATATGGTCGGGGAGCACGCTGTTGCATCCATAAATCTTTGAACTGCTTCGCAATTTACATAATAAATATTATCCACCCAAAAAAAAGACCGCTGCACGGTCTTAAAGTAAACAGTTTACGAGTGAGAGTGGAATATGCACTAACATATCTTATAAAATTGTTAAACTTTCTTGAATTGCCCACTTGTATAAATATTTT